>CAZDNY010000095.1:0-9081 GCA_964506885.1 uncultured Hyphomicrobiaceae bacterium
ACCAGTACGAGACCTACGAGGACGGCGTCGATGTCTATGACGCGCTGGAGTTCCAACCTGTAGGCCAATCGCGCATCGTCGAGCTTGTCCCCTTCCGCCGATTGACTTACTCCCAAGCAAGAGAGCATCTACCGGTCCCAAGGGGTACGCCGTCTCACATTCGTCGAACACAACACCCCGTTTCGCCGCGCCCCACGAGCTCACGCTGCGTGCGATTTTGACCGGCATGGCAATCGGTGCCGTGCTCACGCCCTGCAACGTCTATAGCGGCCTCAAGATCGGCTGGACTTTCAACATGTCGGTCGCCGCTGGTCTGATCGGCTTTGCCGTGTGGACCTCCGCAGCGCGACTTACTGGTACGCGCACTTGGGATCTGCGCGAGAACAACATCAGCCAGACCGCCGCCTCTGCCGCAGCGTCGATCATTTCTGCCGGTCTGGCAGCACCAATTCCCGCACTCGCCCTGCTCACCGGACAGACGCTGTCGTTCCATGTGCTCTCCGTCTGGCTCCTCGTCGTCTCGCTGCTCGGCGTTGTTGTCGCAGCGGGATTGCGCAATCAGCTGCTTGTTCGCGAACGGCTGCCCTTCCCGTCCGGCGTCGTTACCGCAGAGACGATGAGCGAGATCCATCAGGGCGGCAGGGAATCGCATGCCCGTCTGCGCCTACTCGCGCTGACGGCCAGTGCCAGCGCTACGTTGAAGGCCTACGTCAGCGCGTTCAACGTCGTGCCCATCGCGCCCGGACTTCAAGCCACTCTCACAACCGCTTCGGGAAATCCGCTCAAGCTCACGGCCACCAATCTCGGTTTCGCGCTCGATCCCTCCGTGCTCATGGTTGGGTTCGGCGCCATCGCGGGCCTGCGCATCGGAATTTCCATATTGATCGGTGCAGTCGTGGGATGGGCGTTGCTTGCACCTCTTGCCCTGTCGAACGGATGGGCCGAAGCAGGCGAAGCCTCCACCGTATGGTTTGCGCCGCTGGTCGAGTGGCTGTTGTGGCCTGGCGCCACACTGATGGTGACAGCATCCCTCGCGTCCTTTCTGATCTCGGTCGCACGCTCGGTGTCACGCAAACGGCGTGCACGCGAAACGTCCGAGCCCACGCCAACCGAAATGCGCGAGATGGCGACAGTCGACATCCGCATCCTCTCAGTCGCCTTTGCCACGATCCTGCTGCTCGCGGTTCTTGCCCAAACGATGATTTTCTCCATCGGCCTTCTCGAAGCGATCGCAGCCGTCTTCCTGAGCTACGTCTTGGCGATCGTCGCTGCACGCGTTTCCGGCGAAACCGCAATCACGCCCATCGGCGCACTCGGCAAGATCACGCAATTGACCTTTGGCGCACTCTCGCCCGGCAACGTTGCGACCAATCTGATGACCGCAAATGTCACAGGCGGTGCCGCTGGTCAGTGCGCCGATCTCATGCACGACCTGCGCACCGGCCAGCTCATCGGCGCAACGCCGTCCTTTCAGATCCTCGCGCAGGTGTTTGGCATCCTTGCCGGGTCCTTCGTTGCCGCCATAACTTATCTGACGCTGATCCCATCGCCGGCAACGCAGCTCATCACGCCGGAGTGGCCGGCACCTGCGGTGGCCACTTGGAAAGCCGTCGCCGAGGTTCTCTCAGAAGGTCTCGGCGCCATGCCAAACGGCGCGCCTGAGGCCATCGCCATCGCTGCCGTCGCGGGCATAACTCTGGCCGTACTCGAAGCGATAGCGCCGCAGCACGTCCACAAGATGATACCGAGTGCACCAGCGATGGGACTGGGCTTCGTCATTCCGGCCTGGAATGCCTTGTCCATGTTTGCCGGCGCTTTGGCAGCCGCAGTTTTCGTCTGGATATTTCCCGAACTGGCGCGCAAGCGGCTCATCGTTATTGCCGCCGGTTTGATCGTCGGTGAAAGCCTCGCCGGCGTGGCAGCCGCTTTCTGGGATATATTCACCTGAGCAGTACGGCCCTGGAGGTTTGCAATCCATGTGCACGGCGCACCATACGATCCACCGACACCACTGCCATCACACGTGGGACAGGGGACATCCCCCGATCCTCACCGTGGCACCGCATGAAACCATCACGTTCGATGTGACTGATGCATCATCCGGCCAGGTCACACGCACGAGCACCGCAGACGTCTTTGCCACTTACGATCCCACGCGCGTCAACCCGGTCACCGGTCCCGTATTTGTCGATGGTGCAGAGCCAGGCGACATCCTGCGCATTCGCCTCGAAGGCTACGCGCCCTCCGGCTGGGGATGGACCGCGAACATTCCGGACTTCGGTCTTCTGGCCGACGATTTTCCCGACGCAGCTCTCCGGCACTGGAATTACGATCCGACCGGAAGCACGCCCCTGCTCTATGGTGATCTCGCGCGCGTACCGCTCGCACCCTTTGCCGGAACCATCGGCGTCGCGCCGGCAGCACCAGGACCGCACGACATCATTCCGCCGCGCCATGTCGGCGGCAATATGGACATCCGCGACCTTGTCACCGGCAGTGTGTTGTATCTTCCCGTCGAGGTCGAAGGCGCACTGCTCTCGATCGGCGACACCCACGCCGCTCAAGGGGACGGTGAGGTCTGCGGCACGGCGATCGAAAGCCCGATGCAGGTCACTGCAACGCTCGACCTGATCAAGAACACGCCACTGGCGATGCCGCGCATCGATCGTCCGGCAAGCACTCCTTCGCCATCCACGCACAGCACCCGCATCTGGATTACCAGCGGCATCGGACCGGATCTCCACGAAGCCGCGCGTGCCGCCGTGCGCGGCATGATCGAACTTCTCGCCCGCGAACGTGCAATCCCCGCAATCGATGCCTACATGCTGTGCTCGGTTGCTGGCGACCTCAAGGTCAGCCAGATCGTCGATGCGCCGAACTGGACTGTCACCTTCCACATGCCGCAATCCATTTTTGTGTAACCAACACTCTCAGCCTGCCGGGCAACGCGCACGGGTGTCGAACCTGCCATTAACGCACATCGCCAATCAGCCGCCGCAACCACGGCACCAGCGCGCCCAGCATCACGCCGGCAGCCAGCGCCATCGCGCCAAGCGACATGAAGAACTGAGCCAGTTGCGCAGGATCATCCGAGCGGAAGCCGGCGCCCAGAACACCCGCCAGCTTGTTGCCGAATGCCGAAGCGAGAAACCACACACCGAGCATCAGCCCGACCAGTCGCGCAGGCGCCAGTTTCGTCATCGCCGAAAGCCCGACCGGACTGAGACAAAGCTCGCCCACGGTCTGCGCGAAGAACAGTGCAATCAGCCACAGCGGGCTGACGCGTCCGCTCGCCGTCAGGTACGCCGCCGGAACCATCAGGAAGAACGAAACGCTGAGAAGCAAGAGCCCCAGCACGAACTTTGCGGGCGTCGACGGCTGCCGCGGCCCCAGCCCCGACCACAACGCCGCCATCACAGGCGCCAGCAGGATCACGAACAACGGATTAAGCGACTGATACCACGCCGACGGAATGGTCCACGATCCGATCGAGTTGTCCGTCAGACGATCGGCGAAAATCGCGATTGTCAGCCCCGCCTGCTCGAAGGCCGACCAGAAGATCATCGCCGCGACGAAGAACACGAAGATCGCCGCAAGACGCCGCGCCTCCAGATCCTGCTGGCGCGCGAAGATGAAGATCGCGCCCACCGGCAGCGCAACCAGCACATAGCGCAGCCACGTCAGCCCCGGCTGGTCCGACAACACCAGCGCCGCCAGAAGAACGATGCTGGCAACCACGACGCCCGCTGCCCCCCATCCGCGCCGGGCAAAAGCGGCGGGCCTCTCGCCCAAATCTCCAAAGAACGCCGCCTGGCGCCGCGCGAACAGGACGACGGCAGCGCTCATGCCGACGCCGGCCGCCGCAAACCCCCAGTGCCAGCTTTGCGCCGGGTCGAAGCCGGCCGCCGCCAGCCAACCCTTGAAGGTCGCGCTTTGTGCAAGGAAACCTGTCACCAGCGGCGCAATCAACGCACCGATGTTGATGCCCATGTAGAAAAGAGAGAAACCCGCATCGCGACGCTGATCGTCACGCGCATAAAGGCTGCCGACCAGGACCGAAATGTTCGGCTTGAACAGGCCGGTCCCCAGCGCGATCAGGATCAGCCCCAGATAGAACGCGCCGGTCAACGGCACCGCCAGCGCGAAGTGCCCTGATGCGATGATGAGGCCGCCAACCATGACCGAGCGGCGCGCGCCCAGATAGTTGTCCGCCAGATAGCCGCCGGGGATCGACAGCAGGTAGACCGCCATCGTGTAGTTGCCATAAAAGATCGCCGCATCCGCGACCGAGAACTGCAGCCCGCCCGAAGCGACCGGCGCCACCATGAACAGCGTCAGCAGCGCCCGCATCCCGTAATAGGAAAACCGCTCCCACATCTCGACGAAGAACAGTGTCGACAGGCCATCGGGGTGCCGTGAGAGTGGATTGAACCGCGCGGGCATTATGGAAGCGTCCCAGATCAGCCGTCTTTGTAGTGCAGCCGGCCACAGCACACACGACACCCGCAAGGGCCCACCATCACCGACGATAAAGAGCTAATGCGCCCACGTCGCTGCCAGCTTCTTCGCCGCCGCCTTGAGCTGTGGAACAAATGCCGCCGCCGAGGTTTTCGTGATGCGCGAATCCGGCCCGTGCAGCGCCAGCGCCGCCAGAGCATTGCCTTTGCTGTCCAGGATCGGCACCGCAACACCGACGATACCGATATTCTGCTCGCGATCGTTGACAGCAAACCCCTGCGCGCGGATCTCCTCGAGTTGTGCCTCCAGCTTGCCCGCCGACGTAATCGTCGTAGCGGTGAACGCTTCCAGCTTGCGGGCCTTGATGAGTTTCCTGCGCTGTTCAGGCTCCATGTAGGCCAGCATAACTTTGCCGCCCGACGTGCTGTGCGCACGCACCCGCGAGCCGGCCGCAAGGTGCACCCGTAAAGACCACTCGCATTCGATGCGCTCGATGTAGACGAAGTCGAATCCATCGAGCACGCCGATGTTGCACGTCTCTCCGGTCTCGGCCACCAGGTCCGACAGGATCCCGCGTACCTGCGCTGTCTGATTGCGCGAGCGTAGCGTTGCGAATGCGAGGCTCGAAAGCCGTGGCCCCACCGTATAGCGGTCGCTGCCCGGGACGCGCGTGATCAGCGCCAGCCCCGTCAACTGCTGCAGCACGCGGTGAATGGTTTGGCGCGGAATCCCAAGCCGCAAGGTCAATTCCGGCAGACTGATCGGCTGCGGATGATCGACGATCGCCTCGATCACGAGCATCGATTTTTCCAGAGCCGACAAACGGTCTTGCTGCAGCGCAACGGTCTCCAGCGTTTCATTCTTCATGGCGCCCCTCCCGCTTGACCGGACCCCGCTTCGGCGAATGGCTCGATATTGATCATGTCCCTGGACGAGATGCGATTGGCGTTGACAACGCACCATTAACAGAACGAATATGAGACACTGTGTCCCACTTTTGGCGTTGTTGCAATGGGAGATACAGCGGCGCGCTGACTGTCGAATAATCATAACTGGTCGTCGCGCCTGGGAAAATAGGGAGAGAAACGGGCACGCAAGGGTGGGTAACACGCCCGCGTCCTCATCCAGGGAGTGAAACACGATGGCTATGCGTTCGGCGCAACGCCCACTGATGGCAATTTTGACCGCGGCCCTTGCCGGAGCGGCTTTTGCGGCTCCAGCGGTAGCACAAGATAAATATCCTTCCCGTCCGATCGACGTGATCGTGACCTTCGGCCCCGGCGGCGGCGCCGACCTCATGGGACGAAAGTTCGCGCAGCTTGCCGAACCGCTGTTGGGCGTGGCGATGCCCGTGGCCAACATCTCTGGCGCCTCCGGCAACGCCGGCTTGACCCGCCTGCTCACCGATGCGCCCGACGGTCACTCGGTGGCCACGTTGATTGCACTGTCGGTTTCGGCCTGGGCGGCGGGCATCGGCAACCACAATCCCGACCAGTTCGCCTACGTCGGCATGATGCAAAGCTCACCGTCTATGTTGTTCGTCAACAAGGACAGCCCTTTCAAGACATTCAAGGATCTTGAGGAGCACGCCAAGGCGAACCCTGGCAAGCTGCGCTGCGCCACCTCCGGCTACGGCACGATGGACGACATCACGCTGAAGTATCTTGCCACCAAGGGCATCAAGATCGTCAATGTTCCCTTCGGCAAGCCGGCCGAGCGCTATGCCTCCGCTGTCGGCGGCCACACCGATCTGATCTACGAGGAGCCCGGCGACGTCGCCCAGTTCCTCAAGTCCGGCGACCTGCGCCCCATCGTTGTCTTCGACGAGACCCGCCACGAATCCTTCAAGGATGTCGTGACATCCAAGGAACTAGGACTGGAGATCAACGATCTGCCCAACTTCCGCACCATCGCCGTCTCAGCCAAGACCGACCCCGCTCACGTCGCTGTCCTCTCTGCGGCCACAGCCAAAGTGCTCGCCTCGCCGGAGTGGAAGGAATACTGCACCAGCACCTATACATGCACCAAGGCGCTCTCGCCGGAAGAGACGAAGACGACGGTCAAGAAGTTCTACGAGACGGTGAAGGGTTACCTGGAGAAGTTCCCCACCACCGCGGAGGAGAAAGCGGCCTCCAAGAAGAAATAGCAGGCACTGAACGACCACTGGGGCGGCGCCTCATCATTCGCGCCGCCCACCCTTTTTCCCTGCCTGCCCACTCGCCTTAACCGATCGAACCCTCAGACACGGGTATTGCGGCGCGCTCGCCCGCTGCACGCGATTGGCATTGCCCGAAGGATTGAGCTGATGACGGCAAAGAGCCGATACGTCCGGATCTTTCTTCCGGTCCTCGTCCTCGTAATTTGCGCGTTCCTGTGGCCGAACATCGCGAAGAACCCAGCCGCTCTCGACGCCGTTCCCAACGCTGTTGGACCCGGAGGGTGGCCGCGCGCCATGCTTGCCGGTCTGGCTCTATTTGCCGCACTCACACTCATCGCCGAACTGGTCGAGTGGCGCCAGGTGGTGCGTCGCGGCGGCGACAGGGAAATCGACGCGGTGACGGAAAAGAACGGATCGACGTGGCTCGCCATCGCTGGTGTCGGCATCATCATCCTGTACGGAACTGCCATTCCCTACCTTGGCTTCGCGTTCGCCACCGCTCTCTTCATCGCTGTCTGGTGCTTGATGGGACGCATCACGTCCTGGCTCACCATCGCCCTGGTCTCGGTGCTGGGAACGGTCGTGCTGCTCTACATGTTCGTAGCGCTGGCCAAGATGCCGCTCAATCGCGGCGTCGAACCTCTCGGCAGCGCGACGATACAGCTCTACCGGCTGCTCAGGATCTATTGAAAAAGGAGCAGCAGCGATGGACCTGTTGTCACTCTTCTGGGGCGGTGTCATCGGCGCCTTTGAGCCGCAGAACTTCATTATACTTGTCACCGGCTTGATGGTCGGCACCGTCGCCGGTGCGCTGCCAGGCATCTCTTTCGTCAACGCGATGGCGATGGCGCTACCCTTCACCTACGTGATGGCACCGGTTACCGCCATGTGCTTCCTCGGCGGCATCTACGTCGGTGGTGTTTTCGGCGGTTCGATTTCTTCGATCCTGATCAACATACCCGGCACACCCGCCTCGCTACCCGCCTGCTGGGACGGTTACCCGATGACGGTCAAGGGGCTGTCGACGCGCGCCCTGCGCATCGCCATCACCGCCTCCGCGACCGGCGGATTCATCTCAGCCGTGCTGCTTGCCGTTGCGTCACCGCCGTTCGCCGCCTTTGCGCTGAAGTTCGATCAGCCCGAGTTCTTCGCCGCCACCATCCTTGGCCTCGCCAGCGTCGTAGCCATCGCCAAAGACATGCCGCTCCTGAGCGCGTTGTCCATGTTCATGGGCCTCCTCATCGGCACGATCGGCATCGACCCCCTGTATGGAATCCCGCGTTTCACCTTCGGCGTCTCCGAGATCGAGAGTGGCATCAACTTCACCGTCGTCATGATCGGCCTGTTTGCCATCGGCGAAGTCATCGTTCTCCTCTCCAAACGCGTCGACTTGAAGCGCACCTTTGCGCCCAGGCCGGGCAAGCAGATCACCTGGGGCGAACTTTGGAGTTTCAAAGGCTCGATCCTGCGCGGTGCCGGCCTGGGGTCCATGATCGGCATGATTCCCGGTGCAGGAGCTACCGTGGGCGCCGTGCTGGCCTACGGCGTCGAACGCCAAGCCTCTGGGCGCGGCAAGGAATTCGGAACGGGTGTCGAGCAGGCGCTTGCGGCACCTGAAGCGGCCAAGAACGCGACGACCGGCGCTGCCATGATACCGTTGCTCACCCTGGGCATTCCCGGCAGCGCTGCCACCGCCATCATGCTTGCGGCCATGCTGATCCACGGCGTCAATCCCGGTCCGCTGCTGTTCCGAATGGATCCCTCGCTGGTCTACACGATTTTCGTCAGCATGCTTGTGGCCAACATCCTGATGATCTTTGCTGCTGTACTCGTCGCACGCGGCTTCGCCACGTTGATGCGCGTACCTCCCGCAATCCTCGGCGCTTTCATCATCGTTCTGTCGGTGGTCGGCGCCTACGGCGTTCGCAACAACATCTTCGACGTTTACGTCTGCCTCGCCTTCGGCGTCTTGGGCTTCATCATGAAGCGTGCCAACTTCCCGTCTGCTCCGCTCGTACTGGGCGTCATCCTGGGGCCGCTGGCAGAGCGCTACTTCCTCACCTCGTTGGCCAACTACGAGGACAACTTCTGGATCTTCCTGCAGCGCCCGATCAGCGGAACCATCCTCGCCCTCGCCGCTCTGTTTGTCGTTTGGTCGCTCTACCCCGCGATCAGAAACCGCTTTCCTGGCGCCCGCCTCCGCGCAAGACCTCGAACCAGCGAGAAATGACCGCATCATCGCACATGCGATGAAATCAAATTGACAGCCGCCGCCAACGCATGAAAAATAAGACACTATGTCCCATTTTTTGAAGATGAGGCAGCCGCTGGAACTTCTACCCTGACCGGCAGGAGAACCGCTAGCGGGCACCACGCCCGCCATGCGCCCCGCCCAAGGGCCAAGCTTAGGAAACACCGGAGAGTGTGATGTCGTCGACCATCCCCAGTCCCCCGCGGGCGCCTGC
>CAZDNY010000096.1:0-9044 GCA_964506885.1 uncultured Hyphomicrobiaceae bacterium
CGTTTCCGAGGCGCGGGAGCGCTGTCACGCTCCCGTGCGTTCTTCTTTCCGTCAGCCGCCGACTACCTCGACGCCTTCGACCTTCTGCTGACCCTTCAGGCCGATCGGCAGGCTATCGATGTAGGCGTTGGGCTTCTTGGCATCGAAGGGGATGCCATCGATGATGTCTTCGGCGGGCGTCGGCGCGCGGTATCCATCGGTGTCCCAAGGGAAGTCTTCCTGCTGCGCCTTGCCCTCCTCGACGAGAAGCTTTGCAGCCTTCAGGTAGAGGTCGGGGCGGTAGACCTTCTTGGCCGTCTCGGCGTACCAGCCGTCGTCCTTGGGTTCGGCGATCTGTCCCCAGCGGCGCATCTGGGTCAGGTACCAGATGGCATCGGAGTAGTAGGGATAGGTCGCGAAGTAGCGGAAGAAGACGTTGAAGTCCGGAATATCGCGCTTGTCGCCCTTCTCGAATTCGAAGGTGCCGGTCATCGAGTTGGCAATGACGGCCTTGTCGGCGCCGACGTATTCAGACTTCGCCAGCATCTCGACCGCCTTCATGCGGTTGGCGTTGTTGTTTTCGTCGAGCCAGATTGCGGCGCGGATCAGCGCCTTGGTCAGTGCCAGCGTCGTCTTGGGATACTTCTCGGCGAACTCGGCGGTGATGCCGAACACCTTTTCCGGATTGTTCTTCCAGATCTGGTAGTCGGTGATGACCGGTACGCCGATACCCTTGAAGACTGCCGCCTGGTTCCACGGCTCGCCGACGCAGTAGCCGTAGATGGTGCCGGCCTCCAGGGTCGCCGGCATCTGCGGCGGAGGCGTCACGGACAAGAGCGCCTGGGCCTTGATGGTCCCCGAAACATCAGTCGGGGAGTAGAGGCCAGGATGGATGCCGCCGGCTGCGAGCCAATATCGCAGCTCGTAGTTGTGGGTCGAGACCGGGAACACCATGCCCATCTTGAAGGGCTTGCCCTCGGCCTTGAACTTGTCGATTACCGGCACGAGCGCTTTGGCCGAAATGGGATGTTTGGGCTTGCCGCTCGCATCCTTTTCGAGTGACGGCTTCATCAATTCCCAAACCTCGTTTGAGACCGTGATGCCGTTGCCGTTCAGGTCCATGGAGAATGGCGTGATGATGTGCGCCTTGGTGCCGAAACCGATCGTTGCGGCAAGCGGCTGGCCCGCCAGCATGTGTGCGCCGTCGAGTTCGCCGGTGATGACGCGATCGAGCAGAACCTTCCAGTTCGCCTGCGCCTCCAGCGTCACGAAGAGACCTTCGTCTTCGAAGTAGCCGAGTTCCTTGGCGACCGCGAGCGGCGCCATGTCGGTGAGCTTGATGAAGCCGAACTTCAGCTCGTCCTTCTCGACGTCGAGAGGTTCGGCCACAGCCGGCAAGGCACTCCATACACTCATTGCCGCAGCGAGCGCGGCGCTGCAGATGCGGCCGGCGACGCGCGCCCTGTTCGCGGATCGACCTGCTTGATGGCGGCTCATGTAACGTCTCCTGGTTGCTTACGACACTGAAGCCGGCGTGCCTCCTTATCCCCCGCGGCTGGCGACCTGCATCGGCGCCAAGACAAAAAAACGCTGCGCGATACGAACACCGGTCTTGATGAAGACCTTTCGTGCGTATCGGCAGCGTTGCCGTGTTCCCACCGCTGGGAGACCGTATGAGAAGGAGGAGGCCGCCTTGGCCTCGATTACCCAAATAGCAATCGGCGTGCCAAATCGAAGACTCCAACGAAATGGCCGCACCTTCATTGCCTTACGCGAATCCGCAGTACGCCAAGTCGGGCGTGATGATCGCAGGCTTCTGACAACGATTTATGCAGCGGTGCCGGAGAGCGCCCAAGAATCGTGCGGTGCAGCATGAGGGCGACGATCAAGTGTTCGCCGCGGAAATTTCAAAGCCGGCAATGTAGTCCGTCACGTCGTCGGGATCGAAAATTCGGCCGTCGAAAAAGCCGTCCGGGCCAAGCACCAGTTGTCCGCGCGTGGCACCCACGGGCGTCGGCACGGTGAGCGCGCCCTCGATCTTGGCATTGGCGCCGGGAATGGTCACGCCAAGTGGCGCCAGCGCGTTGCGGTAAAGGTCGGGACGGAAGGTGCGGCGGGCGATTTCCGCGTCGTCGGGGTCAAACGCTGTCTGTCCCCAGCGGACCATCTGCGAATAGAACCAGAGCGCGTGGCTTTGCCAGGGGAAGCTCGCGGCCGCCGTGGCGAAGCGAAAGATGGGACCGCTTGCCTGGCCCTCGTGTGGCCCCGGCGCGAAACGGCCTTCGAGCGCGGCACCAATAGCGGCGGCGTCCGTGCCGAGATGCGCGGGGGCAGCGAGCATGGCCACGAGTGCATCGCGGTTTGACGGCTCATCACACCATGTCGCCGCCCGATAGAGTGCGCGGATCAGGCGTGACAGGGCATCGGAGTTCTTCTCCGCCCAGTCCAGGCGCAGCCCGAGGACCTTTTCCGGGCTCGAACGCCAGATTGCAGACTTGGTCGTCGCGATCGTGCCGATGTTGCGCATCGCGGCAACGGACCCCCAGGGCTCACCGGCACTGAAACCGTCGATCTGTCCGGCCTGCAGTGCGTCCGGCATCAGCGATGGCGGCACGACGGCGAGTTGCACATCGATATCTGGCCGGATGCCTGCAAAGCCCAATAGGTAGGCAAGTTCGTAATGATGAGAGGAGTGCGGGTGGACGATGCCGAAGTTCAGTCGCGCGGGCCGTTCGGCAACCACGGCTTTGAGGGCGCGGGCGAGCTGCGCGGGGTCTCCGTCACGTGATGCACCGTGCCGCCGGACATCCGCCGACAGGCTGTTGGATAGCGCGATTGCATTGCCGCCCGTACCGAGCGCCATCGGTGCAATCAGACGCGCGGGCAGCGGCGTCAGGCCGAGATTGCTGGCGATCGGCATCGGCGCCAGCATGTGTGCCACGTCGAGGTGGCCAACGGCGATCTTGTCGCGAATGTTGGCCCACGAGGTTTCGCGAACGAGCTGGAGTTCGATGCCTTCCGCCTCGGCGAAGCCCTGGGTTGCGGCCGCCAGCAGCACCGCGCCATCGATCAGCGGGATGAAGCCGGCCGTGATCAGCGTCGTTTGCGTGTTCCCGCTCATTCCTGCGTCTCTCCCCCCAGAAGCCCTGCCGCCAGGATAAGACTCTCGGCGACCTGGGCGATCCTGCGGCCCTGGTTCATCGCCGTTTTCCGCATGAGCTGGTAGGCCTGCTCCTCGGTGAGCCCGCGCGAACGCATCAGCAGCCCCTTCGCCCGGTCGATCTGCTTGCGCTCTGAGAGTTCCGTCTTGGCGGCTTCGATCTCATGGCGCATGCGTTCGATGACATTGAAGCGCTTGATCGCCATATCGAGGATCGGCTTGACGCGCTCCTTCTTAAGTCCGTCGACAACATAGGCCGAAACGCCGGCATCTATGGCGGCTTCGGTTGCGGCCGCGTCCGTCCTGTCGACGAACATGGCGATGGGCCGGCGCGCTGCGCGAGACACCTGCAGGGCGTGCTCGAGCACGTCGCGGTTGGGGTTTTCCAGATCCATGATGATGACATCGGGATCTGCGTCGACGACCTGACGCATGAGGTTCGACATATCGGTCAGAAGCACGACGTCGTCATGGCCCGCTTCGCGCAGTCCTTCCTCGATGATCGAAGCGCGCATTCGATTGGGGTCGATAACCAGGATGTGGAGCGAGCGGTCATGCATGCGCATTTCTATGTCAGGGCACCACGCCGTATCAAGCGCCCGGATCGACTATGTCGGGGAGTGACAGGCCGGGCCTTTTCGCGCTCGCGCCGCCCCCGGAAAGCGCAACCAGCACCTCCCGAGGGCAGCGGCCCCTCGGCTAACCGAACATGCGCGCGAAAAAGCCCTTCTTCGCCTTGAGGGCCGGTGGCGGAACGACTTCGCTGGCCGCGTCCGTCATTACCTTCTCCAGGGTCTGGTAGGTCGTCACCCAGGCTGCCTTGACGTCGGGCGTGAACGCATCGCCGAGACCTTTTTCCAGCGTCCAGATCAGAGCTTCTCCGACCGGTTTGTACTGCGAGGCCGTGACGCCGTATCCGACATGCTTGCGACCGAGGTCCTGCACCGCCGGAATGATCTTCTCGACCTGGTGCAGATTGTTGACGGCCGTGCCGATCATGGTCATCAGCTTCATTTTCTGCTGCGACATGTCGCTTGGAAACAGTGAGCGCACCTCGGGCGCGATCTCGAAGAGCCGGCCATAGAAGAGATCGGCGGCCTGATCGGCGATCGGCTCGACCTGCTTGAAGCTATCCTGGACCAGCTTGACCTGCTGTGGTGTCATTTCATCTTCTCCTGATTTCGGATGAGGCGATTTGTGCGCTACTCGGCCATGGGGATGCGGATGACGACGCCACCCATCACATCGCCCATCTTGAAGTCCGTACGAGGTGTGTCCTTGTGCTCGTTGTGGCAACTGACGCATGCCTTGGCGACCGCGGTGTCTGCATAGACGGCGGTGAAATACTTCTTTCCGCCGAGCGATTCCTCGCCGTAGAAATTCTGCCCCTTGTTGGCGGCGACGAACTCGAGGCCCTTCTTCTCCAGGTCCGTGCGCGGCGCGTTCTGCTTGTTGATCGGCCAGACCGACAGGAGGGAGTAGGTGAATTTGTCGGTCTTTTCGGCCACCATCTCCGCACCGAAGCGGAACATCTGCGCCGGCAGCGGCAGGGTCTTTTCATCGTCGTGATGCTCGCTGGCCTTGATGACCTTCTCCTTCACGGCAAGACGGTTGACGACCTTGCGCGTGTAGACGGTCCGGTCCGACTCCATGACGGCATGGAGCATGTCGGCGACATCCTTGTATTCGAGGCCCTTCGCCGACGCGCCCGCGCCGATCAGAAGAACGCCCAGACCTGATGCGCATGCGATTTTCACGGTTTTAGAAATCTTCATGATCCACTCCTGTTTTCATGCCGTGATCGTCAGTCCGCCTCAGGCGCATCTGCCTTCCCCTCTCGTTCCTTAAGGCGGTTCATGACCCATTGGATGCTTTCGACGCGAACAGAGGGGCGTCCGGTGAAATTGCGATCGACAAGAGACCGGTCGGCCAGGGCATCGATCGAGAAGCCCAGCCCGTGGCAGCTCATGCACACGGATCGGATCATCTTCTCGTTCGGCCTCAGGTTGGCGTTCTGGTTGTGTGTGACGAGGAGACGCTCTTCGTAGGTCTCGGGGTCTTCGTGCGTTTCACGCGGCATGTGGCACGTCGCGCAGGACACTCCTGAGCCTTTTGCGCCGGTGCCTGCCTGTTCGGCCTGCAACAGTCTGTGATGGGGCGAGCCGATGTAGGCCTTGGTGTGATCGTCGTCGTGGCACGACATGCAGGCATCTACTTCCGCCTTTGCGGTGTTGAAGGCATGGGCGGCATGGCATGTGGTGCAGGTGAGCGTCTTGTCTGCCGCTTTCGACTGCATCGGCAGACGTGCAAGCTCGGGGCTCATGGGGGACAGCGGCTTGTCCTTGAACATGCCGAACAAGCCATTTGTCTCCGAGAGCAGTCCGTCGGCGAGGCGCATGCCGTGGCGGCCCTGGGTGAACGTTTTCACTTCCATCTGGTGGCAGGTCTTGCAGGCCGCGTGGTCCGGCTTGGCGATCCATTTGGCAGCGACCTCGTCCGCGCTCTTGGCGCCGACGGCGTGGCACCCAGAGCAGTTGACGCCCGATCTGGCATGCGCCGTTGCGAGCCAGTCGCTTGCGACCTTGTTGTCGCCACGATGGGCGAAGGGTGCGTCTGCGGCGTCAAGCTGCGTGATAGGAGGACGCTCGCTTTCGACCTTGGGCGGGTCTGCTTTCAACGCCACAACCGGCGTTGCTGCGAGGTCGGCTTGCGTGGCGTGCTTCTCCAGGAAGTCTTCGTAGAGCGCCCTGTTGTCGTGGTAGTTGTGGCAGCCCGCATCGGCGCATGTGGAGAAGGACAACCCCTTGTGCGAGGGACGGTTCTTGCCGACGTCCTCGTGGCACAGCGCGCAGTAGTCGGTCGGCAGCGTCACGCCCATGGCGTGCGTGATCTCGGGCCTGTGCTCGGTATGGCAGGTGATGCATTCGGTGGCGGCCAGCTTTTCGAGACGATCGGCGTTGCGCGGATCGGTGAACTTCTTCTTGGGATGGCTGTCCTTGGAAACCTTCAGGTCCTCGCCATGACAGCCCATGCATGCATTTTGCATGTCGTCCTTGCTGCCGAACGGCTTGGAATGACAGGCATTGCACGCGAGTTCGATCTGGTGGTGCCCGCTGGTGGTCTCGCCGATCAGCAGGCTTGCCCGGCTTTTGCCGCCATAGACCATGCCGGCAACGAGGACCGCGCCACCCGCAAGGGTCGCGATCAGCCAGATCGTCCAGAATGTCGCGTTGCGGCCCAAGGTGTCCTCGTCAGTAGAAATATACGCTCAGCACATGCACGGCGATGAGCAGCGGCAGTGGCCAGAAGGCCAGCAGATGCAGCCAGAACGCGGCGCTCTTCAGCCTGCCGGCAGACCGGGCATCGTCGAACAAGCGATGCTCGTTGGCGGTGATGATTGCGAATGCCGCGCCGCTCAGCATGACGGCCAGGAAGGACGACATGAGCCACAGGTTCAGATTGCTCCCCAGCCTGAAGCCGGAGTGCGCAATCAGCGCGATGATCGCGCCTGCTCCAATCGCTGCGTGGACAATGCGCCAGACGTCGTATCTTCCGAATGAGAGCGGGCGGGTGCGCTTGCGAACGGACAAAGCTGCGGCGAGGACCGCGAAGGCCAAGAGCGTGTAGCCGCTGACCTGCTTCCAGAAACCGTCGAGCCACAGCATTTCGCGAAGTCCGGCAGCACTGATGGACCCTGCCAACGGAATGCGCGGTGCCAGCAATGTGAGCAATGCGATCGCCGAGGCCATGACGGCGAAGATCAGCAACGGTTTACGGCCCACAACGGGCTTGCGCTCGACCGGCTCTCCCAGCAGCTCGTCGATATGTATGCGGCACGACCCGCAGACCGTCGAGGCCCCGGTGTCGCGCTTGACGTCATCGAAGGTCGCCGCCCCGGCAGCGATCGCATCGCCGATCTGTCCGCGCGTGACGCCGGTGCAATTGCAGACGGTCGTGGCGCGGGGCCATGCGCGCACGCTTGCCTGTGCGTCGTCCCGCCAGACCTTTCCAGAACGACGAAAGCGATAGATGTCCCAGGGATAGATCGCCTTGCCGGTGCGGATCGCCTCCTGGACGCGATTGATCTGCGCCCAGTCGCCGATCGCCATGGCGCCGACGATTTTCGAACGCCTGAGAACGAGGCTGCGATAGACCCCGTTGCCGGCATCTTCATAGGTGATCTGTCGGACGTCGCTGCGCTGCTCGATCTGCTCCACGTCCCCCATGGAGAAGACGTCGATGCCGATGACCTTCAGCTTTGTCGCGGGCACGGAGCCGGCGTAGGATTTATCATCGCCGGCAATGTTGTGTGCTGCGACGACGGCCTGCTCGAAGCCGGGCCCGATCAATCCGTAGACGCTGCCCTCGAACTCGCAGCATTCGCCGGCTGCGTAGATGTCGGGGTCGGAGGTGCGCAGGCACGCATCAACCTTGATGCCCTGCCCCACCGGCAGGCCGATCTCACGCGCAAGCTCGATGTTGGCGCGGATGCCGGTACAGACGATCACGGTATCACAGGCAATTCGCGCACCGTCCTGCAGCGTAATGCCGTCAACGCGCTCATCACCATCGATCGATGCGACGCTCGCTCCGGTCAGCACTTCGATTGCGAGCTTCTCGATTCGTTCAGCCAGCATTTCCCCGGCGCGCCGATCGAGCTGGCGCGGCATCAGATGTGGACTGTGTTCGACAACCACGGTTTCGATGCCGCGATTGGCCATACCGCGCGCGGCTTCCAGCCCCAGCAATCCGCCGCCGATGACAACCGTGCGACGCGATCGCAATGCCCGTGCGATGAGCTTTTCGACGTCGTCGGCATTGCGGAACGTGAAGACGCCTGCCAGATCACGGCCGGCAATGGGCGGCACATGGGCGCGCGAGCCGGTGCAGAAGACCAGCTTGGAGTAGGCGAACGTCCGGCCAGAACTGACGGTGACCATATGGCGCGTGCGATCGACATCGATGACACTTTGGTCGGAATAGAGCAGCACGCGGCCGGGACCGGGGAAGCCCAGCGGCTGCATCACCTGCCCGATCTGCGCGTCGCCCGCGAGCAGCGTGGACAGTTTGACACGGTTGTAAGGCAGCCAGCGCTCAGCATTGAGGACGACGCACTCCAAGCCGAGGCGTGAAAGCTCCTGAGCGGTTCGAACACCGACAGGGCCGCCGCCGATCACCACGACCGGCGCACGCTTCGTTTCTTCATTTGCGGCAACGCGTTCGCCGGCTTGCAGCGATAGCGGTTCGCCTCGAACAAGGATTCGCTGGTTCATCGCGCCGCTCGCGATGCGTCGGTACGGGCTCCAGGCGTCTGCAATGCGGTGTGCTGAATGGTTCCCACGTCGCTACCCTCCGGTCGGCGCCGCGCGCGAAAGCGCGAAGCCTCAAGAAACCGAGATCCGAAACTTCAATTCGGAAGGACGACGTTGCCCTGGTCGCGGACCCAACAGCGGATCACCGCAGCTCGCAAAGGCTGCAAATTTCGCGACGCAACTGAATTAGCAATCGCTGTGCCAAAACCGGCAAACAGCGCTAACGCGCTGAAATACCTAAGCTGAGACCGTGACGAGCACGGAGTTCAATGAGGCGGAACGATCAAGAGTTGTGCGACGCAGCACGGAAGCTGCGGATTTTTTCGGCATTCGGGAGTTCAGCCTGGTGCGCGATCCGCCGGGTTTACGCGGCGGTCGTCGACATGCAGCTTTCTGACGGTTTCAGATGCTGGGAGAGTTCAGGGTCAGCAGGCGCAGGGGCGGGCTTGATGCGCCGGGCCGCAGCTTGTTCAGGAGACCTGCGGGAACGAGGCATTGCGCCCTCGTGCCCTAATCCTGCTTCTTGCGGTCATTCGGTGTGTTGCAGAACTCCTTATATGCCGCCTTGCCGATCAGGTGTGCACTGACCGGTG
>CAZDNY010000097.1:0-9016 GCA_964506885.1 uncultured Hyphomicrobiaceae bacterium
GCCAGCGCCGCGACGACGCCGCAGACGAGGGAAAAGACGATGAACCGCATAGTCCCGACGCGCAGGGCGATGGCGCCGCCGAAGGCCAGCAGCCAAAGGCTGTTGAAGGCGAGATGGGTCAGGTCGCCGTGGATCAGCTGGTAGGTCAGCGGCGACGTCAACATGGCAAGATCGCCGCCGGGCAGCAGCGATGCCTCTCCGACATAGCGCGAGGGAATGAAGGCGGAGGCCACTACGAACCACTGGTCCAGGTCCAGCGGCAGCAACTGTCGGCCGACATGAATGGCAATCAAAAGACCGATGACGGTGAGCACGCCATTGGGGACGTTGAACATCGGTTCGTTGTCTCGGATCACGGGATTTCCCTGTCGCTTTAAGGCCGGCAGAACGGTTAACGGTTCAATTCCCCCCCGACAACAGCAAATGCATGTTCGCGGCCGTGGAACTGGCACGGAAGCTGCTCTTGGACATGGCAATTGCGAACCAGAGGGTTCGCGCACCTCCGCTGCCTTGCGCGGCGTCCGCTGGGGCGCGCGTACCGCACATGTTGCCGACGGACTTGATTTGCAGATGAAATCCAAGACGTGTCAGATTCTGTACGCCTATTGGAACGATGTACGCCAGAACCGGCTGGCGCCGCGACGGTTCGAAATCGAGCCATCGCGGATCGCGCCGATCCTGTCGGAGACGTTCATTCTGGAGCGCCTCGATGCAGACACCTTCCGGTTCCGTCTGGCAGGAACGCGAATCTGCGAGGAGTTCGGGACGGAGTTTCGCGGAACCAACTTCCTCGACGGCTGGGCACCCGATGACCGCATCTCGCTGATGCGCCACATGGAGAGCCTGACACGCCAGGGCGGCGTCGGGGTTCTCACGTTCGATGTCAAAACACCCGCATACGGGCTGGCGAGCTTCGAATGCCTGCTCTTGCCCCTGATCCATACGCGCGACACGATCGACCGCTTCCTGGGTGCCCTGTCGCGCATCGACGGGCCGCAAACGCGCCCCGACGAGCGCCTGGCCATGCGGCGCCTGTTATCGTGCGAAGTGATCTGGCCGGATGGCCGACCGCATACGCTGATCGCCAGCCAACAGCGACAGATCCCGATCATGCCGCACGTGCGCAACGCCCGCATCGTTCGTGTCGACCGGCGGCAATTCCGCGTCTACGAGGGCGGGCTGGCCAAGTCCGAGGCCTCCGAAAGCTGAGGGCCGCACGAGGATTTGCGGGCACTGCTGTGTGACACCGCCGTGCGCTGCTTGGCCGGGCCGTGATGGCGGGATGCTGTCGGATTTGTTGTGGCCAAGCTGTTTCGCCCCATCCCCGTCACGCGATTGTCCCAAAAAGACCCCCTCGATTAGCGTCTCATTAAGGCGTGGCGCGCATACTTGACCGTAGCGCTCGTGGATGCCGGGGCATGAGACCTGGGAAAGACCATCGCGCGCCTATCGGGTCTGTTGTGCTTGAGGATCGTGACCATGACCGTGCATGCTACGCTCGCCCCCCGGCGCACTCTTGGTCCAAACGCCCATTCCGCGCCTGAACGGCGCTTGCACAAACGCTTTCCCTTAAAGCTGATCGGCCGGTTCATGCGGGCCGACCGCCATGAATACCCCTGCGAATTGCGCGACATCTCGGTCGGCGGCATGGCTGTCACCTCGCCGGTCCAGCCGGAAATCGGTGAAGATGTCATCGTCTATCTGGATGAACTGGGCGGCCTTGAAGGCACCGTCGCGCGCACGTTCGATGGCGGCTTTGCCATTGCGCTCGCGGCCACGCTCCACAAACGTGAAAAGCTGGCCGCCCGCATCACGTGGCTGATCAACCGCGGTGAGCTCGAGGGGATCGACGCGCGGGCTCATGAGCGCAGGCTTCCGGGCCGCAATGTCAATACCTTGAAGCTCAATGACGAGGTGTCGCTGCAGGTGCAGGTGATGGACGTTTCGCTGTCAGGGGCCAATGTGGCGACCGAGGCGCGACCACCGATCGGCAGCGAGGTTTGCCTGGGCAAATTGCGAGCACAAGTCGTTCGCCACCATGACCGCGGCATCGCCGTTCGCTTTTTGCCGGTTCAGGATGCGGCCACCATCAAATACAGTTTTGACTGAAACTTCATAGCACTAGCCAATCTTCATCGAGGATTGTGAGGCAGCGGAAAGAATTTGAACCAAATTCGATGAACTTCGTTGAGGCGAGATCCAGGGAATTTGGTTACTCTAGAACGAGTGGTACGGGGTATGTGATGTTGCGTGGGTTTGTTGCGGTGATCATGGTCGCGCTCGTTGGTGCGGCAAGTTCCAGTCAGGTCGAGGCCGACCCGATCGTGCGCGGGCCGGGCGCGGGTGGCTATCAGTCCGCCTTCATGCGGATCTTCGGCCTGTCCCAGGCGCCGTATGGCTTCGTGCGGTTTTGCGAGACGAACAGTTCGGAGTGCGCTCAGGACGGCCGCGAGGAAGCCCGCCTGGATGCGACACCGGAACGGCTTTCCGAGCTCGACGCCATCAACCGCGCGGTGAACAGGGCGATCAAGCCGCTCACCGATCTGGAAATCTACGGTGTCACAGAATATTGGACGCTGCCGGCAAGTGCTGGTGACTGCGAAGACTACGCGCTGCTGAAACGCAAGATGCTGATGGCGCGCGGGTGGCCGGCCAGCGCTCTGCTGCTGACCGTCGTGCGCGACGAACGCGGCGAAGGCCATGCCGTTTTGACTGCGCGTACCGCCCAGGGCGACTTCGTTCTCGACAACAAGGTCGACGGGGTCAAGATCTGGTACAAGACGCCTTATCAGTTCGTCATGCGCCAGTCTTATCTGAACCCGAAAGTCTGGGTGGCGCTGGAATCGGGTGAACCGTCGCGTCCGGCTTCGCTGGCAGGCGTTTCAGAAGGCCGCTAGTCTGCGCGACCCGGTGTTCGCGACACATGCATTCTCCGACACATCATCAGGGCTGAGCTGACGGGCCTTGATGAGCGCATGCCGTCACAGAGCCGCGCCATCGCGCGCTCGATAATCGCCCGCCATAAGGCCCGCAAAATAGCGCACCCCGGCTAGATGTCCTGCGGCTGCAAGCCCGTCTTGAACCGCTGCCAGTTCTCGACATAGCGGCCGGCTGCGGCGCTGAAGCGCGCGACGTCGGCTTCGGAGAGTTCGCGCACGACGCGGCCCGGCGAGCCGAGCACCATGGATCGCGGCGGAATCTTCTTGCCTTCGGGGATCAACGTATTGGCGCCGATCAACGAACCCTCGCCGATCTCGGCTCCGTTGAGGATGATCGAACCGATACCGATGAGGGCGCGCGCGCCGATCGTGCAGCCGTGCAGCATCACCATGTGGCCGACGGTGACATCCGGACCGATGGTCATGGGAAAGCCCGGGTCGGTGTGCAGCACGCAGCCTTCCTGGATATTGGAACGCGCACCAATCCGGATTTCCTCGTTGTCACCGCGGATCGAGGTACCGAACCAGACGCTGGCGTCCTCCTCGAGCACGACGTTACCGAGCACAACGGCGGTTGGCGCGATCCAGAAGCGCCCGCTGTCGGGCGTGCGCACCCGCACACCGTTGAGTGCGTAGCAGGGCATCGGCGTCAGGCCTCTTCCAGGTCCATTTCGAGGATCGCCATCTGCACCTGATACTCGACCTCGCCGTCCTCTTCGATGCGATAGAGGGTGGCAATGAAGTCTCCGTTGATGAAGATCTCGGCCATGTCGTTCTTCTTGGGCTGCGCCTTCACCTCCAGGCCTGCTGCCCCGAAGGTCTTGCGCAAGTAGCTTTGCAGGCGGGCCAGTTCATCCTTGGTCACGTCGCTTCAACTCCAGATCATTTCAGATAATCGATACTTCGCCGGGCACACTGGTGCGGCACGCCTAGAGTGCGTTCACTCAAATTGGAAGCACGAACGCACTCTATACTTTTATCTTGAGCGTGTTTCTCGCGCCGAACAGCATACACTTCGCCTAAACACGCTTGATGCGTGGCACGCCACCTGACAGGCCAGGTCCCGGCAGCGGTCAATCGCAGTCGCACTCGTCGGGTCCCAGTCCTTGGTCCATGGTGCGGGCCGGCTCCGAGCAGCCGGCGGGGCCGACCACCTTGGCCGGCACGCCCGCAACGGTCCTGTTGGGCGGCACGTCGGCCAGCACCACGGAGCCGGCTGCGATGCGCGCGCAGTTGCCTACTTTCAAATTGCCGAGGACCTTGGCACCGGCACCGATCAGCACGTTGTTGCCGAGCTTGGGGTGGCGGTCGCCGGTCTCCTTGCCGCTGCCGCCGAGGGTCACCCCATGCAGGAACGAACAGTTGTCGCCGATGACTGCGGTCTCGCCGACGACGAAGCCGGTGGCATGGTCGAGCATGATGCCTTTGCCGAACTGCGCCGCCGGATGAATGTCGACGCTGAAGAACTGCGACCCGAGGCTCTGCAGGAAAAAGGCAAAGTCACGATAGCCCTGTTGCCAGAGCTCGTGTGCGAAGCGGTGCGTGGTTACGGCATGGAAGCCTTTGAAATAGAGCAGCGGCTCGATGAACCGGTTGCACGCAGGGTCACGATCGCGCACGGCGCTGAGATCGGCGCGCAGGACGGTGCCGAGATCGGGATTGCGCTCCAGAACCTGCTGGAAGCGGCGCGAGATCAGGTGAACGTCGACGTCGGCGTTGTCGAGGCGGCGGGCCAAGCGGTGGCAGATCGCCTCCTCGAGCGTGTCATGGGCGAGAATGGTGGCGAAGATGAAGCTGCCGAGACCGGGTTCGGCCTGCATGGCGGCCTCGGCCTCGCTGCGGATCGACTGCCAGATCGGATCGACGGATTCGACCACGCTGCGGGGCTCGCTCGATGTGCGTGTCTGGGCCATCTGGGACCTCCTTGATTTGGCCGACCCGTTCGAAGCAAGGCGTGTGCTTCGGCCCGGTCATCGATTTGGCGATCGACCTGTTCGAGATCGATGCTCGTGGCGCCGACGTCAAGCGCCGGACGTCGCGATCCTTGCCGGGGCCGGCCACTGTCGACCCCGGGGTATAGGTGGGGTCGGATTGTGTCAACTCAGCCCTCAATTTAGACGAGTGCGCTCGTCAGCGCACGAAAAAAGGCTGTGACAGGTCCGTGAAGGCACGGAGAGCGCACTGTTTTTCCGGCGTTGCCGTCGCATTCGCGCGGTCCGTTTACCCGATTGTCAGGGATGCCGGACGAGCCACCGGCGCGGCGTCTAGGATTTGAGACGGGGGGCGAGAAGCGGCTCGTGTTGCAGAGCCCTCACACGGTTCGCTCGCGACCCGTTTGATGGCGTGGCGTGGCCGGTATTGTGCTAAGCAGCGTGGGCGAAGGCGCTATTTCGCCCTCGGGCTATTTCCAGGAGCGGACGTGAGACAGAAGTGGGCCGGCTGGTTCGATTTCTCTGCAGGTGCCAGCGCTTCGTCGCGTGCGGCCTTGGTGAAGCGCGCCGGCACTGCTGCTCTCGCCTGCATCGCCGTTGCGTTGCCGGCCGGTTGGGCTCAGGCGCAAGCCGGCGATGGCGCCGCCCGCCGGGACACACGCCTGCTGCAGTCCTGTTTCACCCCTGCCGACCTCGCTGCGAAGGCTGGCGAAAAGGCACCGCGCAAAGGCCAGCGCGGCTTCGATCGTCCGGAACCCGCGCGCACGCTGCGGCCTTACGCGCCGGTTCCCGCTCACCTGCGCGGGGCGATCCGCCGCGTGAAGTTGCCGCCGGGCCAGAAGCTGGTGGCGCTGACGCTCGATCTTTGCGAGCAACCCGGCGAGATTGCGGGCTACGACGGCGCCATCATCGATTACCTGCGCAAGGAAGGCGTGAAGGCGACGCTGTTCATAGGCGGCAAATGGCTGCGGTCGCACGAAACACGCGCACGCCAACTGATCGCCGATCCGCTGTTCGAGATCGCCAACCACGCGGCGGCTCATCGCAACTTGAGACTTCTCACGGGCAAGCGCCTGCGTGAAGAAATCGATGGCCCGCAGCGTGCCTACGAGGCGGTGCACGAGAGCTTTGGGAAGGCGCAGTGTGTTCGCTCGCAAGCGCAGACCTGGGCGTCGGTGCCGCAGCGCATGGCGCTGTTCCGCTTTCCCTTCGGGGCCTGCAACAGGGCGTCGCTCGATGCCGTCAACGAGGCCGGACTTCTCGCGATACAGTGGGACGTGTCCACCGGCGATCCCTGGCCGGGACAGTCGGCCAAGGCGATCGCGGCTGAAATCCTGCGCGGGACGCGGCCGGGTTCGATCGTCATCGGGCATGCCAACGGACGCGGGTTCAACACGGCAGCCGCCCTACCTCTGGCGATCCCGAAGCTCAAGGCGCAGGGCTATCAATTCGTGACCGTCTCGGAACTGCTGGCGGCTGGTGATCCTGAAATCGTGTCCTCCTGCTACAACCTGAAGCCTGGCGACACGGACCGCTACGACAATCTGGCGACAGCATTCCGCCGCAAGCTGCCGAAGCCTCCTGCGGCGGGTGGCGCAAAGGGCGCGGGAAGCTGGGGCGCGACGGTGAAGAAGAAGCCCTGAGAACCGCAGTCGTGCCAAAGCGAGGCCGCGCACCATGCCCAACACGGGCTCACACAAGTTCAATGACATCGGCCTCGAGCCGGTTGCCACGCTGAGGATGCACGATGGTTTGAACGTGGCTGTCGGCCAGATCGTATCGCCGGTTCCGGCTCAACTGGCGCAATCTCTCAGCGCACAGATCGCGCACATGAACCCGTGGAAGCGTTACGGCTTCAAGCCGGGTGCCCTGGAACCCTTCTTCGCACCCGTCAACCCGACCGCACCGCGCTTCCTGCTGGGCGTGGACGACGACATCGCGGGCCTGTTCGCGCTCAAGCTCGGCTGGATGTTCGGCACATACCTCAACGTGCTCGCCGTGCTGCCGGTCTACCAGGGCCGTGGCATCGGCAGCGCGGTGTTGACGTGGCTCGAGATGCGCGCACGCGAGAACGGAGAACGCAACCAGTTCGTGGTGACCTCAGCCTTCAACGCCGGCGGACTGAAGCTCTACAGGCGGCACGGATTCCAGCCGATCGCAGAAATGCCCGCGCTCATCAATGACTTCGAAACAGAAATCCTTCTGCGCAAGCGGCTGACGCCGCACTGAGCGCGGGCTGGCGCGCGTCAAGCGACTTCGAGCACGATGCGCCCGCGCACTTTGCCATCGATGATCTGGGGCGCGAGCGCCTGGACCTCCGACAGCGGCCTCGTCAAGGTCAACTCGGCAAGCTTGGCCTTGTCGAGATCGGCTGCGAGCCGTTGCCAGGCGTCGATGCGCTTGGGCTTGGGGGCCATGACGCTGTCGATGCCGGTCAGCGTCACGCCGCGCAGGATGAACGGCGCCACGGACGTCGGCAGATCCATACCCTGGGCGAGACCGCACGCGGCAACGCAGCCGCCGTAACTGGTCATCGAAATGGCATTGGCCAGCGTGTTGGAACCGGCCACGTCAACGACGCCGGCCCAGCGTTCCTTGCCGAGCGGGCGCGGCTTGCCGGACAGTTCATCGCGCGCAATGATTTCCTTGGCGCCCATGTCCTCAAGGAAGGGCTTTTCCTCAAGACGGCCGGTCGAAGCGATGACGTGATGGCCGAGCTTTGAGAGGACGGCGACAGCAACCGAGCCGACGCCGCCGGCCGCACCCGTCACCAGCACCGGTCCGCTTTCGGGCGTCAGGCCATGGGCTTCGAGCGCCAGCACGCACAGCATTGCCGTATAGCCGGCGGTGCCGATCGCCATCGTCTGGGCGGGCGTGAACGCGTCAGGACGCTTGACGAGCCAGTCGCCCTTGACGCGTGCCAGTTGCGCAAAGCCCCCGTGATGGGTTTCGCCGACGCCCCAGCCGTTCAAGACGACACCATCACCAGGCTTGAAATCGGGATGCGAGGACTCCAGTACCTCGCCTGCGAAATCGATGCCGGGAATGAGCGGCCACTTGCGGATAATCGGCGCCTTGCCGGTCAGGGCCAGGCCGTCCTTGTAATTGATCGTCGTGTGGGTGACGCGGACCAGAACGTCGCCGTCCATCAGGTCGTCGCGCCCCAGCTCGGTCCAGGCGAAGCTCGGCCCCTCATCCGACTTGGTCGCGAGCAAGGCTTGAAAACGCTGCATGGCTACGTCCTTTCTGAGTTGGGCACCGGAGCTTGACGCCTGCAATAGGCCCTTGCCGGCAACGGCGTCCACCCCCGGGCGCGTATAATCGCATTGGAAATGCGCTTTTCGGGTGCGTGGCGGCCGCCGGCGCGAGGGCCTGCCGCGAATACGCCGCGCTGCCGCCCGGGAGTCGCCATAATCCGATCTGCTCGAAACCTGAAGCACCCCCTATTTTTCCCCGTGACTACATCGCGCTGCACAAGGGCCATTTGGACATATTCGACTTGGGAAGACTTGAGTATTGGCGGCTCCGGATGCGGAAAAACAACCGCAAACCAAGACGTAGCGGGCATATCATCAAGAACGAATATGTGTCTGACGGGCCAGCACCCGTTGTTGCTTCATCGCTATTGCTGCACGCGCTCGGAAGTGCTCGCAATGCAGCAACTTTTTTGCTTGGCATTGCACCTTCGTCGCATTTAACGTTTGCCCATCGCGGTCGCCCTCGGGACCGCACCTCATCGGCCAGGGCTTTGGCCGACCCGCCCGACCGGATGGCTTCGGCGACCGGATCGGAACGGTGCACACGTCAGGAGGCAACGATGGAAATCAAGACGAGATTGAATGTGCTCGCGACGATGCTGTCATTCGTCTTCCTCGCTGCAATCGTGTTCGGCATGGTATGATGCTTAACGCGAACGTATGACGCGGTCGCAGCTATCCCCCCTACAGTTTGCGTGATTCCCAGTCTGCATCGGATAAGCGAAGCGATGTCATCGTGAGGCGAGTAGAGCGGCGGACGTGAAGTTCCCCCCGCAGTCTGGTTCGGCTGCGCACCCCCGGCGGGATCGACAGTGATCCCAGCGCATATGACCAGACCACCAATAGAGAAAGGCGCGGCATGATCCCGCGCCTTTCTTTTTTCATTTCG
>CAZDNY010000098.1:0-8975 GCA_964506885.1 uncultured Hyphomicrobiaceae bacterium
CGATCACGCCCGCATCCCGGTCATCCCGGTAGCGTGGCGTCGTGTCGATCGACCAGTTGACGCTGGGGGGCGCGCCTCTGGCTAAACTCGATCTTGCGGTATCGCGCGCCGGCGCCGGCGATTTGCGGATCGAACGGCTGTTCGCAGAGCTGCCGGCAGGGGCGCGGCTGGGACTTGACGGCGTTCTTTCGGCGCCCGGCGGCAGCAGCGAATTCGAAGGGACTGTTACGACTGCCGGGCCAAGCCTCGCCCGCCTGGCTGCCTGGGCGCTTCCGGGCGGTGGGCTCGCGGACGCGGCACCCGATGGGCCGTTCGCACTTGATGGCCGCCTGACGATCGGGGCGCAGCGGCTGGTGCTGGGCGATGCAAAGGCGGACTTCAATGGCCATGCGATGCGCGGGCTGGTGTCGTTCGAACGTGGTGGAACCTTGCGGGTCGATGTGGACGCAGAGACATTCGAGAGCGACTGGCTGTTCGCGGGGGACTTGAAACGGACGGCGGTTCTCGACTGGATCAGACGGGTCGCTTCATGGGGAGATGGGCCCGAAGGCAGCGGTGGGCAGGCAACCAAGACGGCTGCGAAAAGTCAGTCCGAAACCGAAGGCGCAGTGAAGTCCTTCAGCTTCAAGCTGGCGACGCGGACGCTGCGGGCGCCGGACCGGGGTTTGCGCGATGTCATCGCCGATATTGCGATGGAGGCGGGGGAGCTGCGGCTCAACCGGTTGGCGTTCCGCGCCGGTGATGGCCTGGACGTCGTTCTCGGCGGTACGATCGGGCGCACGGATGGCAAGCTCGCCGGACAATTGACGGGTGCGATCCGGGCGGAGGATGACGATGCGGTCGCCGCGGCGCTGGCGATATTCGAAGTGCCCGATAGCATTCGGACGCAGCAGCTCGGCGACGTCGTTCCCCTGCGTCTTGCCGGCAACGTCTCGCTCGGACAGCGCGTGCCTTCGGCGGTGGACGTGAAGGCAGACGGTACGGCGATGGGCGGGCGGCTTACGCTGCGCGCCAATCTGGATGGTGGATTAGGTGAGAACTGGCGCGCTGCACCGGTGGAAATCACCGTGTCGGGCGAGGATACGACGACAGCGCGTTTGATGAACCTGCTTTTTGCTCGGGCCGGGACACCGACCGGCAGGGACGGGGCTCAGCGCGATGCCACCCGGGCAAATGTCGCAATCAAGGCCGTTGGTATTCCCGCGCAGGGCATGGTGACGGACGCTGCTCTGTCGCGCGAGGGGCTTTCGCTGGCCTACAACGGGCGGACCTCCGTCGACGAGCGCGACGTGCCCAAGCTGGCTGGGACGCTGGAGGTGGCGGCCGACCGGCTCGGCGATGTGCTGGCGCTCGTTGGCGTAGCGGCGTCGGGTGGCAGCGATGCGGCGGTCACCGGTACGCTGGGCCTCAGCCTGGAGGCGGACGGGCGCACGAAGCTCAGTCCGAGCGGCCTGACGGTGGCGGGCTCGGAGGTCAGCGGGACCTTGTGGATGGCGCGTGGTGACGGCGGGCGCCTGAAGGTCGATGGCGAAATCGCGGTCGATCAGGCGAGTGTTCCGGGGTTGATTGGAAGCCTGGTGGAGCGCGCCCCGCGGCCGGTTCCCGTTTCGGCGGCCGATCTCGCGTTCCAGGAAGCGCGGGGGCTGTGGACCGACCAGGCGTTTGCGCCTGTCGCCTTCGACCGCTTCGACGGTGCGGTTGCGGTGCGCTTCGAGCATCTCAATCTGGCGCCGGGTCTCAGTCTGTCGGGTGCGCTGCTCAAGCTGGGGTTCACACCCGGTCAGGTCAGTGTCGATCTGAGCGAGGGTGGCATGCTCGGCGGGGCGATGCGTGGCAGCATCGTGCTGGCGAAGGCGGCGGCCGGCGCGCGAATCAAGAGCGAGCTGGAAGCGAAGGGCATCGCGCTCGACGCAATTGCGGGCAGCGTGGGCAGTTCACTCAAGTCTGGCGGCAAGGTATCGGCGACGCTGGCTTTCTCCGGGCAGGCGCTGAGCCCACGATCGCTTGTGAGCGCGCTTCGCGGCAGTGGCCGGCTGAGCTTTTCCGACTCTTGGATCGAGGGGCTCTCGCCGCAAATCGTGGAACAGGTCATCGCGGCGGCGTTCGCCAAGAAGATCGCCATAGACGCGGATACGCTGCAAGCCGAAATCCTAAACCGTCTGGCGACAGGACGGCTCGATATCGGCAGCCGTGACGTGGGTCTCGACGTCGTTGACGGTGGCTTGCGTGTGGAGCGCTTCGAAACGCGAGGCGCACACGGGCGCGTGGAGACGCTGGCGACTGTCGATCTGTCTCGCCTGCAAGCGGAGACGGAATGGCGCCTCATTGCCGCGTCGACGGCCGAGGGCAAGCCGGCGTGGCCGCCCGTTTCGATCTTCTACACCGGGCCGCTCGGCGGGCTGACGACAACACCGCCGCAGGTTGCGCTGGGTGGTTTCGAACGCGAGCTGACCGTGCGGCGCATGGAATACGAGGTGGAGGAGCTGGAACGGCTGCGCAAGCTCGACGAGGAACGCGCGCACCAGGAACGCGAGCGGCAGAAGGCCCTGGAAGAGGCGCAGCGGCTGCAGCGCGAACTACAGAGGCAGAAGGCGCTGGAGGAAGAACGCTTGCGTCAGCAGCAGCGCCAGGAGCAGCAGAGCGCGCCGTTACCGCAGGCTCCCGGGCCGCGCAGCGACCTGCCGGGACCAGGTGGTCAGCAGGGTGTGCCCATGCCGGTGCAGGATGGCCAGGACGGACTCAGGCCGGCGGCGGTGGATGCTGGAGCCGGCGAGACGTCCGGAACGCTCGAGCCGGCGGCGGCAACGGCTGGCGCCAACGCTGAGGAGGACACAGCGGCTACGGCTGAGGAAGATGCGCCGGCTGCGGCTGCGCCGCAGCCTGCGGCGCGCGTACGCCGGCCGCTGCCGCGGCGTCCACCCAGTGCCGGCGACACGCTGATGCGCTCGCTCAATCCGAATTTCAATTGAGTTCCTGACGGAGTTCTCGCGTTGCCGGCGTCAGGTCAATCAGCGGATGGGCGGCGACGCAAATGTGGCGCGCAATCACTCTTCTTCAAGACGCGTATCTGTCGCGGCGCCGATGGTGCCGCGTGCGCGTGCCTGCAGGTCGGCGAGGATATAGAGGCGCACGGCGGTGGACAGGCCGGCGACGTTGCCGCGCTGCTGGTCGATTTCGGCGACGAGTCCGGCGAGCGGCATGGAGCGGCGTTCGGCAATCTCGCGCAGTGCCGCCCAGAACGGGCCTTCCAGTGAAATCGATGTGCGGTGCCCCTTGATCGTAAACGATCGCTTGTGCGGGCGCGCGTCGCTAGGCCTGTTCGCCATCGTCCGGTCTGTCCGTCTGATCCGGCGCGAGGCACTGGTTGGTTGCTTCTTCGCGTGAGGCACCGTCCAGCGCGCGCTGGCGACGCAACGCGTCGTCGCGAATGTGTGTGCGCTCCGCTTTCGTGAGCCCGAAGCGGGCGCGGTTCTCTTCCGCCCTCTTGTCTTTTTCGCGCCGGTTCTTCGCTTTCCTGGCGCGGCGCAGGTTGATGATCTCGGCGGTCATGAGGTGCTCGTTCGAAAAGCGGAAATGAAACGTGCGGCGAGAAGTCGTTAACCGTAGCGGTGCTAGCGTTAGCATACGGGCCGGGCGGCGTCATTCCTGCGGGATCACGACGGCGGTGTGGTCCAGTTTTGCCGGGCTGTGCAGGGGGATGGCGGTTGTGAGCCCATTTTTCTGCCGGGCGTTTCCTGGGGAACAGCGTCCCCGGGGGCGGTGGCATAGGGTTCCTTCATGCACAAACCAATGGAGACCGCCATGACCCTGAAATTCAACTCTTCCAAGACTTTCGTTAAGTCGACTTCGTTCGTTTTCGCGGCTGTCGCAGCCGTTGCCCTGGTCGGCCAGACGAGCACAGCCTCGGCCGTGTCGCTCGCCGTCAAGCGCGCCTGCATGGGCGACTATTTCTCATACTGCAGCCAGCATGGGGTCGGCACCCCGGGCCTGCGCCGCTGCATGCGCAATGCCGGCCCCCGCCTGTCGAAGCGCTGCGTCAATGCCCTGATTTCTGCAGGCGAAGTGTCCCAGGCAGAAGTCTCGCGCCGCGCGGCATCGCGCTGAAATACGATTAGCGATCGCCGGCGGTTCTCCGGCTGATGAAGGCACCTGCGAAATTTCGCGGGTGCTTTTTTCGTCTTGGGGCGGAAATTGAGCGTTTGTTAGCATCAATTTGACGGGACCTTTACCTCGCTGGGCTAGCGTGCACGAGACTTTGCAGGATTGCTTTGCAGGCGGTCCGTTGCCACACGCGTTCGGTATTGAGGAGTTCGTTCATGAGCGTCGCAGACGTCAACAAGACGCCGGGTCCGCTGTCCGGCTGGACCGAGTTGCCCCGCAAGATCATCGTCATGGAGCTCGTCGAACGGCTCGTGGTCTTTGCGCTGTTCCTGCACTTCCTGCACAACATCCTGGGCAAGGGTGCGGGCATCAATGCTGCCGCCATCCTGATCATCTTCTCCGAGACACTGCCGTTGCTGTTCGTGCTGAGCCGGGGCCCTTCGGAATCGCTTTCGCTGCGGCCGTCGGACTGGCTGTTCGGCATCGCGGGTGCAAGTGCGCCGCTGTTCGCTATCGCGCCGGTAACCGAGCCTCTCGTGCCGGCGGTCGCCGCGGTCATGTTGATGTTCGTTGGTGTTTCCATCCAGGTGATGGGCAAGATGTACCTGGGCCGCAGCTTCGGCATCATTGCCGCCAACCGCGGCGTGAAGGTCTCGGGTCCCTACCGCGTGGTTCGCCATCCGATCTACGCCGGCTACACGATGACCCACATCGGCTTCCTGCTGTACTATCCTTGCTGGCAGAACCTGATCCTGTACACGGTCGCGCTCGGCCTGCAGATCGTGCGCATCCTCAAGGAAGAGCGGGTCCTGAGCGAGGATCCGGCCTACCGCGAGCTGATGCAGACGACGCGCTACCGTCTGTTGCCGGGTGTGTTCTGATCGCGGCGCAGGCCGGTTGGTCTGACGGTCAAATCAAAGCGCCCGCCGGGATGTTCGGCGGGCGCTTCTTTGTCTGGGCAGGGCGGTTGGGATCAGTCGGCGGAAGGGGTTCATCGGGCGGCGAACAGGCCGGAGGCGCACCAGCCCGCGAGATACGTCACCGCCTGTGCGGCATCGACTGTTTCGCCATCCGCTCCAGGCAGGGCCATGGCCTCACAGGCCTCGGCAAAGGTCGCCCCGTGGCGCAGCGCATCGAGGCCGCGCGCTTCGGCGGGGGAAAGTGCGCGCAGCCTCGATCGCGCGTCCTGTCGCCAGATCAGCAGGGCTTGCGGCGCGTCCAGGACCTCGGGGGTGGGGGGGGCGACATCACCCGCGCCGGATTGCAGCGCCTGCCATATGTCGAAGGCGTTGGTGGTCATATCCAGCCGGCGGAATGCGGGGTGCGCACGTAACGTCAGGTGCGCCCAGTCTTCGGGTGGTGTCGCCGTCAGGTCCGATACCGCGAAAGCGGGGCTATCGGCGGCATCAAAGGCGTCGGCCAGGGCAAGCTCGATGGCGGCCAGCTCGGCGACCTGCGGCCAGCGCGCGAAAGGCTCTGTTCGTGTGAGGAAGCCTGGTGCGTGGCGGGAGAACCAGCGGGCGTTGCGGGCGTCTGACGGGTGGGCGTCGATGTAGCCGGCGGCGACGTGGGAGAACAGGTTCTCGCCGAGGTAGCGTGCGACGGTTTGGAGATCCTGTTCCAGTATCTCGCGGAGACGGGCGCGGTAGGCGTTGCAATAGACGCCGACCATCTCGTCGGTGGGGGCGCGCGCGGCGGGCCGGAGCGCGGCAAGTAGGTGGCGACGCTGCGATGGATCGTTGATCAGGATGACGGCCTGCATGCGCTCCTGGATTTGGCTCAGAGCGGTCATGACGTGCGCTCCAGGAAGCGTTCAACTCGTGCTGCGGCATGTCTGCCGGATGTGTTCAGGACTTCGGCAGCGATGGCGCGGGCGCGGTCCAGTTCGGCAACGACATCGGCGAGCGGCGGGATATGGTCGTCGCGCTCGATCATGGTGGAGACGGCTCCGAAGCGCTTCAGCGCTGCGCGATAAAGATCGAACACCTCATCGCAGACGTCGTGGTCGTGGGTGTCGATGACATAGTCACCGTGGTCCTCGTGACCGGCGAGGTGGAACTGCACGACGGCGTCGCGCGGAATGCCGTTCAGGAAGTCGATCGGGTCATAGCCGTGATTGCGGGCGCCGACATAGACGTTGTTGACGTCGAACAACAGGTGGCATCCGGTGCGCCGCGTCAGCGCCGACAGGAACTCCCACTCGGTCATGTCCTCGCGGTCGAAGGCGATATAGGACGATACGTTCTCCAGGGTGAGCGGTCGTCCGAGCATGTCCTGTACCTTGTGCACGCGCGCGGTGACATGATCGAGCGCCTCGTTGGTGTAGGGGATGGGGAGAAGGTCGTGCAGGTTGACGCCGTGAACGCCGGTCCAACACAGGTGGTCGGAAATCCATTGCGGCTCGACACGGGCGGCGAGGGCTTTCAAGTCGCGCAGGTAGTCGAGGTCGAGCGGGCTCGTGGATGCGATCGACATCGAGACGCCGTGCATGACAACAGGATAGCGGTCGCGGATCTGGTCGAGAATGCGCAGCGGGCGGCCGCCCGGGACCATGTAGTTTTCGGAGATCACCTCGAACCAGTCGATCGGCGGATCACCGCTCAGAATCTCGTCGTAATGCTGGGGGCGCAGGCCCAGACCGAAGCCCAGGAACGCAGGCTTGGCGGTGTGTGGGGCTGGCTGGCGGTCCATGGCGGTGCTCCCTGGAAAATGGATCGTGCTTTGCTGGGTTTGGGCGGGTTCGGGTTTCAGCGTCGTCGTTCAATCGCCCGGGCTGCCAGACCCGCCGGGGGGATGGCTGCGCCGGTTCGATCCGGCTGCCGCCATCCCGTGCTCATGCCGTCTCAGCTCGTCACATCACTTCGAGGGTTCGAACTTGGCGCCCTCGATCTTCGCGCACTCCTCCGCCGTGGTGATGGTGAAGCCCTGTCCCTTGCACGCATTCTGACCCTTGCAGGCGTTCGAAGCGCCCTTGCAGGCACCGTGTCCCTTGCACGCGTTGGCGCCGACGCAGTGACCTTTGGCGCCTTCAGCGAAGGCGGCGGGGGCAACTGCAGCACCGGAGATGATCAATGCGGCGGCAGCGGCGGCGATGGTGGCGGTTGATTTGTTCATGAGGAACTCTCCTGGTTTCGATTTGCTCATGGTTGGACGAGGCACTGACGGCGCCCGTCCGCATCGCACCAGACGCACGACCTTGAGGGCGCACGCCGGCGGCCTCACGGAAGCAGACGTGAGCCTGCTCTCGTTCGGACTGGGTGATCGCCGCAGCGCTGAAGCGGGCTTCAGCGCTGGGGCAGATGTTTGCTGATGGAGGCGGATTTATCGCGTCGCTACGGCCGGGGTGCACGTCATGGCCCCGTCGATGCTGCGAAAAATCAGCGTCTCGCTCCCTGTGTTATTTTCTGTTCTGGGGAGGCATACGCTGAGGAAAACGGATTCGTTTCAGAAAGATTTTTTGATCATTCGGTCAGGCGTGTCACGAGCGCGTGACGGGCGGCGCTCTGGGCGGTGTGCGCTACCACTTGAGCAGAGCCCGTCCGGCAATCGCGCCACCCACGGCCAGCCCGGAAATAGCTAGCGTGTACCAGGTGGCGACGAACAACGGGGAATCGTCGGTGCAGAGCGTGGCGTAGTAGGTCGCAGCGATGGCGCCGGCGAGCACGGCGGCAATCGCGCCGGCGAGCGCGGGAGAGGACGGCGCGCCGGTCATGCGCACGGCGAACAGGAGGATCGCCAAGGGCGCCAGGGCGAGCAGCGGGATGATGGTCAGGCAGTGCATCCAGTTGCGGCCGACCGTAATCGCCATCCACTTGTCCTGCGGTGTAATCGCAAGCTCCAGCATCACGGCGGCGGCCAGAGCCAGCGGGGCCAACGCGATCAGCGCCAGCTTGCCGGGCGGTGTTGGGGTCGGCCGCGACAGGCTGATGAGGAGGGGGATCGCCGAGATCAGCAATGCCGCCGTCAGCACCAGCTTGAGCTGGAAACGCCAGGTGGTGATCGCTTCGGCGAAGTCTGCGCGGGGGCCGAGAAAGACAGCAAACAGGATGCCGGCAACAGGAATCGCCACGGCAAGTGCAAGGCCCAGAGCGCGCGACGGCGAGGTCTGCGGCGTTGCCGCGTCGGCAGACAGTGCCGTTATGAGGTCGTTGGTACGCATGCTCATTCGTCCCGATGCATTGCGGCGAGCGATTTCAAAGCCCGATGCAGGGCGACACGGACTGCGCCTTCGCTCATGCCGAGGCGCTCGCCCACTTCGCGTGCGGAATGGCCCTCGATAGACATCGCCTCGACGATTCTGCGGTCACGCTCCTTCAGGGAAGAGAGCAGATCCTCGCGGGGGCCGAGCCGGTCGGCGTCCGTATCGGACGGTGCGGCCAGCGTTTCGGCGAAGTCCTCGATGGGCACGAACTTCCGATAGCCCTTGCGGCGCAGGTGATCGACCAGTTTGTTGCGCGCGATTGCCTTCAGCCACGGCTCGAGGGGCCTGGTATCGTCCCAGGTCTGTCGCTTCAAATGTACCGTGAGCAGGGTATCCTGCACGACGTCCTCCACATCCTCGCCGCGATAACCATAGGCATTGAACCCATATGCAACATAGCCACGCAGACGCTGCGAGATGAGTTTGAGCGCGCGGCGGTAGGCGATCTCGTCGCCATTCCGGCCGGCGCGCATGAGGGCCGCCATATCATCGGTCATGTCGCGCACACGCTTCCCTTACCGATTACGGGGGCAGAGCCGGCAACGTTACAGCGAGGGCGGCCAGCATGGTGTCGGGACACATACTTCTCATGGATTGCGGCAGGCTGACAATCTCTGCGGGGCGGTTAACGGGGGGCTGAGTGCAAGGTCGGGCGCGCGTATACGCCTGGTTG
>CAZDNY010000099.1:0-8928 GCA_964506885.1 uncultured Hyphomicrobiaceae bacterium
AAGACTGGGTCAGGGATTTGGGCGCCGATCATGTCATCAGCCATCGCGAGCCGTTGCGTCCGCAGGTGGAGACGTTGGGCATTCACCACGTCGACCATATCGCCATCTTCAATGATACCGACGGGCACTGGAAAGCTTGCGCCGACCTCATACGCCCTCAGGGCACGATCGTCACGATTGTCGAGAACAGTCGGCCGCTCGATCTGGAGCCCCTCAAAGCGAAGTCGGCGGCGTTCGCCTGGGAATTCATGTTCACCCGCCCGATGTATGGCACGCCAGACATGATAGAGCAGCACCGGCTTCTCAACCGCGTGAGCGACGCCATCGACAACGGCTTTCTGCGCAGCACCGTGACCGATATTCTGTCCCCCATCGACGCCGCCACGCTTCGCGAAGCGCACCGCCGCATCGAGACGGGAGCAACGCGCGGCAAGCTCGTCGTTGCACGCACTCGCAGCCAGCCACCCGGCCAAACCCCCAGCCATTGAATTTCTCAGGGAACCAAACCATGACACGCCTGTTCGACCCGCTCACGCTCGGCCCTATCGCGCTGCCCAATCGCATTGTCATGGCGCCGATGACCCGCTGCCGGACGACGCAACCGGGCGACGTCCCCAACGGCATGATGGCGCGCTACTATGCGCAGCGTGCCAGCGCCGGGCTGATCATCACCGAAGCAACGCAGATCTCGCCGCAGGGTCAGGGATATTCCTTCACGCCGGGCATCTACAGCCCAGAGCAGATCGACGGCTGGCGGCAAGTCACCGATGCGGTCCACGAGTCCGGTGGACGCATTTTCCTGCAACTCTGGCACGTCGGCCGCATGAGCCATGAAAGCTTCCACGCCGATGGCAGGCCGGTCGCCCCGTCGGCACTCTCACCCGATGCCCAGGTCTGGGTCGCCGACCCACAGACCGGTCAGGGCGGCATGGTCGACTGCCCCGTCCCGCGCGCGCTCGAGGCCGCGGAAATCCCAGCCATCGTCGACGACTTCCGCCGCGCAGCCGGTAACGCCATGCAGGCCGGATTCGATGGCGTCGAGATCCACGGCGCCAACGGCTATCTCATCGACCAGTTCCTGCGCCGCTCCTCCAACGCCCGCACCGACCAGTACGGTGGCCCGATCGAAAATCGCATCCGCTTTCTGGTCGAAGTGGCCGACGCGGTCAGCGCCGAAGCCGGTAGCGACCGCACCGGCATTCGCCTGTCGCCTTTCATCACCCAGCGCAATATGGCTGACCCGGAAATCATCCCAGCGATCCTCGCCGCTGCGCGCCGGATTAACCAGTTGGGCCTTGCCTACATCCACCTCTCCGAGGCCGACTGGGAGGATGCACCGACCATCCCCGACACTTTCAGGACCGAGCTTCGTGCCGCTTACAGTGGAGCCATCATCGTCGCTGGCAAGTACGACAAGGCACGCGCCGAAAAGATCCTGGCCGACGGCCATGCCGATCTCGTCGCGTTCGGACGCCCCTTCATCGCCAACCCGGACCTTCCCCGCCGCCTTCAGGACAACCTGCCGCTGTCCAACTTCGACGCCGCAACGCTCTTTGGCGGCGATGCCAGCGGCTACACCACTTATGCCGCGCACGGTGTCGCAACATGATGGCAGCGTTGACAGATCAGGAGATCGCACAAGCCCGCTCGAATGACCGGATTGGAACTGTACTGGTGCTGGAAACGTCGGCCATGCGTATCTGGCATCTCCGCTTGGCACCAGGCGAAACGCTACCGCCGCATCGCCACGACCGACCGTATTTCTGGACGGCACTGACTGACGGCACCGGCCGGTCCCGCTTCGGCGATGGCCGTGTTGCAGACATCACCTACCGCGCCGGCGACACCAGGCATTTCGGAGATCTCGGTCCCGAAAGCAGCTTCGTTCACGATCTCACCAACACGGGCGAAACTGACCTCGTCTTCGTCACCGTGGAATTCAACCACTGACCAGAAAGCCTGCGTGCGATGCCGGTCCTTGTCATCCGGGCCGGACGGATGCACTCGGGCGGCACCGGCAAGCGGCCGTTCGAACGCCCCGGCATCCCGCCCCTGATCCGCGTCAGGCCCTTTACCGCCGCTCAACAACGCCATGCGATCGTCACAGGTTGCCGCGGATCGCATACCGCCGTCCGCCACGAGTGCAAGGAGAGTGCCTCATGCGGCATCTGCGCCCCCATTGCTCACACTGCGTCTACTGGATGCCCGACAGCACGGCCAACCCGCCGACGGTCGGGCATTGCCATCGCAACCCGCCCGGCGTCTTCATCAACCCGACGACCGGCACGATCGTTCAGAAGTTCCCCTCGACCGATCATCTCCACTGGTGTGGCGAGTGGAGTGGAGACGATAGCGCACTGGTCGCCGCCGCCCGCGCGATCATGGCGCAAAGCGGCTGACCGCGAACCACGCAAGAACGCAAACGGCCCCTTCGCCTGAAGGGACCGCTCGCTCATGTCGAGGTGAAGTTTTGATCGGGTCTCACCCCGCGTCGGCTATTCTGCAGGCACCAATCGCCCACCGGCTTGCGGCGCAGGGCTGGCAACCGGCGCCGCCGCTGCGGGCTTGGGCGCAGCCGCCGGGAACGCTCCGGCCGGTGCAGCTTCTTCAGGCTCGGCTGCCGCCGCCGCAGGTGTCTGCTCTTCGGCCTGATCGACCAGCCAATCGGTGATGCCGGCGCCGACCCACATCGAGAACAAGGCCAGCCACGCGGTCAGCGCGAACACCGCGCCACCGGTCAATCCGGCGCCGACAGCACATCCGCCCGCCAGCATCGAACCGAAGCCCATCAGCGAAGCGCCGGTGATATAGCGCGCCATCGACTGGCCGCCGTGATAGCCCTGGAGCTTGAAATCGCCGAACAGCAGGGCGGCGATGAGTGAGCCGACGAACACACCCGGAACCAGACCGACATCGAAGCCCAGCGGAATGGTCGGAGCGTTGATGAGCCCCATCAGGGTATCGGCCGAAGAGCCCGTGAAGCTGATCGACTTCACCGTCACCGGTTCGAACGAGATCTGCGAGATGGCGAATGTGAAGGCCCACCCCGCCGCAATCGTCAGGCCGACGCCCACCGCACCGGCACCACTCCATACGCTGACGTTATTGCGTCGCGCCAGATAGAGCCCATAGGCAAGCCAGGCAGCTCCGAGCGTAATCCCGAGCGCCGTCCCGCCATTGACCCATGACAGCATGTTGCGCGCCGGCCCGCCTTCGATGGTCCACAGGTTGGCAAGCCACTCACGCGCCGGCGAGAGCACGCCCCGCAACGAAGCCTGCGCAACCAGTGTCAGGATCAGGCCCGAAACGAGGGCGCGCAGGTTGCCCGTCGCCGACAGCACCAGCAGCCGGCTGGCGCAGCCGCGCGCGAGGATCATGCCGACACCGAACATCAACCCGCCGATGATGGCACCAGACAGCGAGCCGCGCGAGGCGAGCTGGCGCGCCTGTGAGACGTCGAGCAGGCCCGAGCCGATCAGCAGTTGCGTTCCAAGAACAGCCGCCGCGAAGGCCAGCAGCCAGATCGCCACCTTCGGACCCAGGCAGCAGCGCGAAAACTCCACGACCGCCGCGCGCAGACAGAAGCGGCTGCGTTGCGCCAGCGCGCCGAAAGCGAGACCGATGGTCAGGCCCGCAAGCGCCAGTACGGCGCCATCGCCAAACCGTTCGATGAGGGATTCCAGGGTCACGGTGCTCAGATCCTTCTTGCCGAGTTGCATCCAGAACGCTGGATCAACACGCTGCCCTGCCGCGTTCTTGTTGACGCTCCGGGGCCTCAGTTTTTTTTGCAGTCTGCGACCGGCCGCACGCAAAGTATGTGACCGATGCACAAGCACTCCCTCAGCCGTCGGATCTCGTCACCCAGCACCCGTAGGACGCCCACGCGGGACCCGAAAGCGGAGGAATCATGTTTCGAATTATAACATTCGATACTTTGAATATGCTTGACGGATGACAAGCCGACCTGCGCCCCAACGTCTCAGGAAAACAGATTGGGATCAGACGTCTAAGCCTTTAGGCGAAGGCCCGCGGCCATGCCCGGCGCCCGGCGGGGCGCGCAATGGCGCGCTCATATCGACCTGATTGGATCGGTTCGCACTTATCGGCTCAGCCGGTCGTGCAGGACGCCCGCCCAGAGCCATACGTCCCGAACGGTGCGACCAAGGGATCTTACAGCGCCGCCGGCCCAAGACCTTGCGCGGCATGATGATCGAGAATGCGCGAACGGGGCCGGCAGTGGATTAATCCCGCTGCACCGGCCCCGTCGGCAATCATTCAGCGGGCTCGCATTCCAGCTCCCGCGTTGGCGTCGATTTGAGCGCGATCGGATCGGCAAGCGCATCGACAACGGTTGCGGCAACGCCCGGGCCCAGTTGCTGCAAGGTCATTTCCGTCCCGTCATCGAGACGAACCCCGTCGTGATAGGGGCCGGTCTCGAGGCGCACGAACGTCGCCTCGATTTGCTCTCCCATCTGCGCCGGCAGTAGCGCGCTCAGCCCGCTCAGCGCCAGTCGCGTGTCGCATGCCATGCACACTGCCGTGTCATGCGCTTCAGGTGCAACGAAGCCGATGCTGCCGCTTGCAAAACGGCGCGTCACATAGCGCTCGCCCTTCACGGCCGGCCGGCTTTTGTACATTTCCAATGAGTAGTCGCACATGTGCTCTGCTCCTCGAATGGGAACTGCCGAGAAGCGAACTGCATCTGCGGCAGTTCTTGCACGAGATTCACACGTGGGGCCGCGCGCGCAGCCGGGCAAGGCCGCGGCTGTTCAATTCTCGTATCTGCTCAGGCATCGGCCTTGTGAGCGCGCGCTTGTCCGGTGATACCCGCCCGCATGCCACGACACGCGATGCCGCCTGTCACCGTTACGAGCAATAGCCGTCGCGCCGGATCGATAATTCCGCGCTGAAGTCTCTGGTTACGCCTTCTTGAGAACACGCCCGGCCACCGCATCGAGCTTAGCCATCAGCGCCGGATCGCGTTGCTCCGGCCGCGTGATGATGGCCACGTCCAGCGCGCGATCTGACCCGATCGGGCACGGCGGATGCTCGCGCGGGAACGTCCTCGCGAGGTTGAGAATGAGCCGCTGCGCCTTTTTCGTGTTACCCTTCATCACCTCGATGATGGCGGCGATGTCGACGTCGGTGTGATCCTCGTGCCAGCAGTCATAGTCCGTCACCATCGCAACGGTCGCGTAGCAGATCTCCGCCTCACGCGCGAGCTTGGCTTCCGGCATGTTTGTCATGCCGATCACGTCGCAGCCCCACGACCGGTACAGGTTCGATTCCGCCCGGGTTGAGAACTGCGGCCCCTCCATGACGAGATAGGTGCCACCCTTCGACACCTCGATTGCCTCCGCCTTTGCCGATGCGAAACAGGCCTCGGCCAGCGCCGGGCTCACCGGATCGGCCATCGCCACGTGCGCCACGAGCCCAGTGCCGAAAAACGACTTCTCGCGCGCGAACGTACGGTCGATGAACTGGTCGACGATGACGAAATGGCCCGGAGGATAGTGCTCCTTCAGCGAGCCGCACGCCGAGATCGACACGAGATCCGTCACGCCCGCGCGCTTGAGCGCATCGATGTTGGCACGAAAATCGATATGCGTCGGCGAGATGCGATGGCCGCGCCCATGCCGCGGCAGGAAGCGGATCGGCAGGCCGTCGATCTCGGCAAACAGGATCTCATCCGACACTGGTCCCCAGGGACTGTCCACACGCTCCCAGTGCGCATTCTGCAGCCCCGGGAGGTCATAGAGCCCACTGCCGCCGACGATCCCCAGCACCGATTTCGCCATCTCGAACGTCCCTCGTCTCGTCATCGCCTGGATCGCGGCCCAAGCGCCCCGTCAGGTCCACCAACACCGCGAGCCATAACGCGAAAAAGGCCCCGCATGCGAGGCCTTTTCCATCAACTCAGCATCTGTGAAGCCACCTCAGTGGTACTTCGACCAGATCCGCTTCTTGCCGAAATAGAGAAGCAGCGTCGTGATCAGCAGATAGAGCATCACAAGCCAGCCGGTCTGCTTTCGCTCGTTGAGCGATGGATCGGCAGCCCAGGCGAGGAACGCGGTCACGTCCGCCGCATTCTGCTCCAGCGACGCCTTCGGACCGTCGTACTTCTCCTGCCCGTCTGCATAGTCGACTGGACCGCCGTCGAGCACGTTCGGCATCGCGATCTGGTTACCCGGGAACGCGACGTTGTAGTTCATGCCTTCAGCCAGCTCGAAGCCTGCCGGCGTCTCGTGATAGCCCGTCAACAGCGCGTACAGATAGTTCGAGCCGCCCTCCTGGTAGCCCGTGAAGACATCGCGCGCCATCAGGAAGACATGCAGATACCACGGCGCGTCGTTGTGCGTGTTGCGCGCACGTGTGATCAGCGACAGGTCCGGCGGCAGCGCACCGTTCTGCGCCGCGCGTGCTTCCTTGGCGTTCTTGTACGGCCCCAGGATGCGATCCGACAAACGCGCCGGCCGCTGGAACATGGCGCCCTCGTCGTTGGGCCCATCGGTGATCTGGTTGGGCCACTCGGCCGCCAGCGCCTTCACCGCTTCCTCGTCGAACTCCGGACCGCCCGGTTCCGCCAGGTTGCGGAAATAGACCCGGCTCAGACCGTGGCATGCCGCACAGACTTCCTTGTAGACGCGGAAGCCGCGCTGCAACTGGTCCTTGTCGTAGTGGCCGAACATACCGGCATACGACCAGGGCTGATGCGCGATTGGATGTCCACCGCCGCCTGCAGCCTGCGCCGGAGAAACCGCCAGCACGCCGGCAACGGCCGCCATCGCGGCAAGGCCCAGCGATTTCGTCAAAGTCTTGGTCATCGTCTTTTTCCTTCGACTGGTCGCTTGCCTCAACGCGTCTCGGGCGATGCGGCGGCACCCGCCGTAGCCCCCTTGCCGCCGCCCGGCCCCAGCACGTCTTCCGTAATGGATCCCGGCAACTTCTTCGGCGTCTCGATGATGCCGACGATCGGCATGATGATCAGGAAGAACGCGAAATAGTAGGCCGTGAAGATACGGGCATACGTGACGTAGGGTTCTTCCGCCGGAAGCGCGCCCAGATAGCCCAGAGCGAAGCACGAGAACACGAACGCCCAGAAGAACCACTTGAAGATCGGGCGGTACTTGGCCGACCGCACCCGTGCGGTATCGAGCCAGGGCACGAACGCCAGCACCGCGATCGAGGCGAACATGGCGATCACACCACCGAGCTTGGAGGGAATGGCGCGCAGGATCGCGTAGAACGGCAGGAAGTACCATTCAGGCACGATGTGCGGCGGCGTCACCAGCGGATCGGCCTCGATGAAGTTGTCGGCATGCCCCAGGTAGTCCGGCAGGAAGAACACGAACCACGCGAACACCAGCAGGAAAGCGAACAGGCCGACCGCGTCCTTGGCGACCGCATAGGGATACATCGGCACCTGATCGGATTTGGTCTTGATGTCGAGACCGGCCGGGTTGTTCTGCCCTGCCACGTGCAGCGCCCAGATGTGCAGCGCAACCAGGCCCACGATCACGAACGGCAGCAGATAGTGCAGCGAGAAGAAGCGGTTGAGCGTCGTGCCCGAGACCGAGTAGCCGCCCCACAGCCATTCCACGATCGCCGTGCCGACACCGGGAATGATGCTGTCGATCGACGAGAACAGGTTGGTGATGACGGTGACGCCCCAGAAGCTCATCTGACCCCACGGCAGCGCGTAGCCCATGAACGCCGTCGCCATCATGGCCAGGAAGATGAACACGCCGAGGATCCACAAGATCTCGCGCGGCGCCTTGTAGGAGCCGTAGTAAAGACCGCGGAAGATGTGGATGTAGACGGCGACGAAGAACATCGACGCGCCGACCGCGTGCATCGCCTGGATCATCCAGCCGTAGTTGACGTTGCGGCGGATGTGATCGACGGAGTTGAAGGCTTCCGCGGCGCTCGGCTGGTAATGCATCGCCAGCACGATGCCGGTAACGAGCTGCGCGACGAGGCAGAACGTCAGGATTCCGCCGAACGTCCACCAGTAGTTCAGGTTGCGTGGCGTCGGAAATTCGATGAACTGTCCGTGCATCATCCGGCCGACAGGCAGGCGCTCGTCAAACCACTTACCCATGCGCGAGGTCGGCTGATAGTTCGATTCGTGTGAAGACATGGCGCGCAAAACCTCTTAGCCGATCTTGATCTTGGTGTCGGAAACGAAGCTGTAGGGCGGGATCTCCAGGTTGCGCGGAGCCGGGCCCTTACGGATGCGCGCCGCCGTGTCGTAGTGCGATCCATGGCAGGGGCAGAACCAGCCACCGAACTCGCCCTTGGAATCGCCCAGCGCCTGGCCCTTGGGGATGCAGCCCAGATGGGTACAGATGCCGATCGTCACCAGCCAGTTCTCATGGCCCTTGATGGTGCGGTTCTCGTCAGTCGCCGGCGCGTCAGCAGCGATGTTCTCGTTGCGGGCAACGTCGTCAGGCAGATCCGCCAGAGGAACCTCCTTGGCCGCCTTGACCTCGTCGGGTGTACGGTTGCGGATGAAGACCGGTTTACCGCGCCACATGACCGTGATCGCCTGACCTTCCTTCACCGGCGACAGATCGACTTCGGTCGAAGCCAGCGCGAGAGCGGTTTTGTCGGGGTTCATCTGCTGGATGAATGGCCACAGGGCCACCGCGCCACCGACGGCGGCGAAAGCGTTTCCAGCGATGACCAGGAAGTCCCTGCGATTGGGCTCTTCGGCGTGAGAGGACACGTGCGCCTCCTGAATGGAAGATAGCGATTGAGAAAGCTCCGTCACCGTCCGGCCATGCCCCGTGCACATCTGCACGGACCACTTCATCAGGCAACGCGAACTCGAAAAAGACGTCTTGTCCGGCGATTGACCCACCCTCGGGGCTCTGCCACGCGTTCTTTTGGCATCCTTTGCAGCGTGTCTCAAGGCTGCGAAAGGTG
>CAZDNY010000100.1:0-3420 GCA_964506885.1 uncultured Hyphomicrobiaceae bacterium
ACGGCCGCGGATACAGGAATTACCGAATTGTGACAATGCAGAAGTCTGGATTTCCTCACATATTGGCTGACTGAACAAGCATCTAGGCCGCCCCGGTCAGCGAGCGTGCGCCGCCCTCGAGCCATCGGGGCAGCGCCAGGATCAGCTCGGAAAGCTCTTCTTCCGCAACGCGTTTGGCGGCCTTGCGCGGCGCAACCCAGGCCAGTTTGCGCTCTTTTTTCTCTGGCCATTTGAGGCGGTTGCTGTCGACCAGGAGCGGAAACACCGTAACGCGGCAGGTGACATGGGCGAACATGTGCAGGCGCTTGCGGTAAGTATAGGTACCGATGGGTTCGCGCGAGATGGTGCCGATCAGTCCAGCCTCTTCGCGCGCTTCCAGTTCTGCCAGCTCATACGGTGTGAGCTTGGACTTCGGCCAGCCCTTGGGGATGACCCAGCGTCGCGTCTCGCGCGACGTGATCAGGCACACCAGGACGCCGTCCGGGGTCAGCACATAGGGCAGTGCGGCATACTGGTTGAGAACGTGCAACTGCGGCGGTCTCCCGTCAAAGCGCGGTCATATACGACGGGTCATGCCAATTCGGCAAGAAGGCACTTGAGTGTGCCGAAATCATAGCGGCCATCGAGTGCGGCATGCACGGGCCCGAGTTTCCCGCTCTCCAGCGTACCACAGCGCTCGAACGCAGCCAGGATCTCGTCGAGTTCGCCGGCAGCCAGTCCGACCGCGTCGCTGGCCTCGATGAGGCCTGCTTCGATGGCCTCGGCCAGGTGTCCCAGCACCGTCGCGCGCTCCAGCCCGCGCGTACGCGCGATATCGTCGGCGTCCTGTCCGGCAAGGTGCAGCGCCAGCGTTTCGTTGACCGTGGCTGAAAGCCTGTTGTCGAGGCGCGGATCGCGCTCGGCCGCTCGCCCGATGACATTGAGGAAGTCGGCGCCGAACTTGGCGATTTTCGCGGTCCCCAGCCCGGTGATGTCGTGCAGCGCGTCTTCGCTGGTCGGCCGCTTGGCCGCCAGTTCTGCCAGCGTGCGGTCGTGACAGATGACGTAGGGAGGCACCTTTGCACGCGCGGCCAGTTCCAGGCGCATCTGGCGCAGCGTCTCGTAGAGTTCGCGGTCATGCGGCGCCACGCCGGTCAACTGCGATTTGCCCGCTCGTCGCGATTTCTTCTCGCGTCCGACGCTGGCGGGCGGCAGGCGCATGGCAAACGTGACCTCGCCGCGCAGCAGCGGGCGCGCGGCATCCGTCAGCAGCAAAGTTCCGTAGCCTTCCTCGTCACCCGTCAGATAGCCCGCAGCCGTGAGCTGCCGGAACAGCCCGCGCCACTGCGTTGCCTGCAGGTCCGCTCCGATACCGTAGACCGAGAGCCTGTCGTGACCGTTGCGCACGATCCGTTCATTGGACTTGCCCGTCAGCACATCGACGACATAGCCGACCCCGAACGTCTGCCCCGTCCGGTAGACGGCCGAAAGCGCCTTGCGCGCGACCTCGGTACCGTCGACGGTGGCCGGCGGCGTCAGGCAGTTGTCGCAGTTGCCGCACGGCTCCAGGCGACGCTCGCCGAAGTAGGCGAGCAATGCCTGGCGCCGGCACCCGGCCATCTCGGCGAGCCCGATCAGTGCGTCGAGCTTCTGGCGCTGCACTTGCTGGAAAGCTTCGGTGCCCTCCGATTGCGCAATCCACTGGCGCTGCTGGATGATGTCCTGCAGCCCGTACGCCATCCATGCATTGGCGGGTTCGCCGTCACGTCCCGCGCGTCCGGTCTCCTGGTAGTAGGACTCGATTGACTTGGGCAGGTTGAGGTGCGCCACGAAACGCACGTCCGGCTTGTCGATGCCCATGCCGAAGGCGATCGTCGCGACGACGATGAGACCGTCTTCTTCCAGGAAGCTGCGTTGCGCCTGGCGTCGTGTTTCCGCGTCGAGGCCGGCATGATAGGCGAGCGCCCTGCGCCCTTTGCCGCTCAGCCAGCGGGCCGTCTCCTCGACCGCCCGCCGCGAAAGGCAGTAGACGATACCGGCATCGCCTGGATGCTCGCTCTCGATGAACTGCCACAACCGCTCGCGTGCACTCACAGAGCCCATTTCCGCGATCGTGTAGCGGATATTGGGACGGTCGAAACTGGCAACAAACCGCTGCGCGTGCTGCAGGCTGAGTTCGGCGATGATCTCCTCGCGCGTGCGCTCGTCCGCCGTCGCCGTCAACGCGATCCGCGGCACGCTGGCAAACCGCTCCGCCAGGATTTTGAGCTGACGGTACTCGGGCCTGAAGTCGTGTCCCCATTGCGAGACGCAGTGCGCTTCGTCGATGGCGAACAGCGAGATGTCGATCTTCGACAGCCGCTCCAGCGTGCGTTCCTGGACGAGGCGCTCGGGTGCCACATAGAGCAGCTTCAGTTCGCCTCGCTCCAGTCGCCGCTCGACGTCGACCATTTCTGCGAAAGTCTGCGACGAGTTGAGGAACGCGGCCGCCACTCCGGCCGCCTCGAGCGCTGCCACCTGATCCTGCATCAATGCGATCAGCGGCGAGACGACGACGCCGACGCCATGACGGACCAGTGCCGGAATCTGGTAGCACAGCGACTTGCCGCCCCCCGTAGGCATCAGCGCCAGCGCATCGCCGCCCGAAATCACCGTCTCGATGATGCGGGCCTGTTCCAGCCGGAAGCTCTTGTAGCCGAACGTTTCTTCCAGCACGCGCTGGGCCGCGGCCATGTCGGTCGCGGCTGGCGGTGTCTCGGCTTGGGCAGGCAAAGAGGCCATGGACAGTGCGGTGACCGGATGATTGCAGGAATGAGCCTGAAACCTATCCGATTCGCACACCCAACGCGGGCTTGCGGGGCAGTCCTCCCCAGTGCCGGATTTATGTGTATTTTGAAGATCGTCGGCAGATGAATGTCGGCCAACAGCCACATTCAGAGCGGGTTCATCTTGCACACGCTAGCTTGACTGCCATGATCGCGGCGGCTCCCACGCGGTCACGCCAGGGATGACGGGAGCACGAACGAGGATTTCACTGATGAGCCGCAAGGTCGTCCAGCACACAACCGTTCTTGGCATCGGTCTTGGCGCGCTCGCCGCCCTGATGCTTGCAACGGTCCCGGCGGCGGCGCAGTCGAACTGCAAGTGGTACGCAGCCACCGCCCTGAAACAGCAGCAGCAGAATGAGAAGTTGGGCTGCAAATTCAGCGGTCCGGAGTGGCATACCGACCTCGCCCGCCACATGGCCTGGTGCAGCCGCGTGCCGCCCGACGTCTGGAAGGAATCCGCGCAAACGCGGGATCAGCTTCTCGCCGCATGCGCGAAGGGACAGTGACGCTCCCGTATTCTGCCCGCGGGCAATGGAAAATTCGAAAGTGTCGGTCATCGGCGCGTACTTTGAGATGACCGACTTCATGGCGCGGCCGCCCGGTTCCCCCCACC
>CAZDNY010000100.1:3430-8923 GCA_964506885.1 uncultured Hyphomicrobiaceae bacterium
AGGCGCGTTGATCGGGCCAGGTCCAAGCACTGCTGGTAAGCGGCCATCGGCCTCAACGAACGCCGGCAGGGATTTTGTGGCGTTTCTTGAACAGTGACGAATTCGAAAGTGTCGGCCATCTGGCGCGTCTTTTCCGATGCCCGACAGCGCAAAGCGGCCGCCCGGTCCCCCCGCCGGAGCGGCCGTTTTCTTTTTCCTCGCCACGCATTGCGCCCACAACCAAAAGCCGCTACCACCTCGTCAGGCGACCGAAGATCCGTTGGCGGGCGGCGGCTGTCCAAGGGGGAATGACATGAAGCGTTTGATGGCTTTAATCGTGCTGTTGCTGGCAGGCTTCTATGGCGGTTGGCCGGCATTTTCCGCCTACCAGATCCACAAGGGCCTGAAGACTGGTAACACCGCACGTGTCGCCAACAAGATCGATTTCGAAAGCTTGCGCACCTCGCTGCGCCCTACGGTCGAGCGGGAAACCGACAAGGCCGTCACGCAGGCGCTCGCAAAGGCCGGCCCGACGGCCGGCGCGCTGGGACCAGGCTTCAAACAGCAGATCATGCCGAAGCTTGTCGATCAGGCTTTGGCCACGCTCGTCACGCCCGAAGTCATGATCCGCATCTATCGCGAGGGTGGCAGCGTCACCGATAGCGTCAAACGCATCATCGCCGAGCAGGCTGGCGCCATGGGCGGGCTGGCAGGGCTGGGAAATGGCCTGGGAAGCATCGGCGAGATGATTGGTACGGCAGCGTCAGGCAGCGGCGCCAGCCCCGGCAAGCTCGGCGGCCTGGGAGGCGTCGGTGCGCTCGCCGACAAGCTGGGCGGCGGCAACGGGCTGGGCGGCCTTTTTGGCAGCAAGAAGAAGGCGGACACCCAGCAGGCTGAAAAAAAGCCGGAACTAGACGAAGCAGGCGCGCCGGCCGGCGCAGCTCCCGCACCCAGCTACGGCCTGGCCAACATCAAAGGCTTTGGCTTCGACGGACCGTTGGGATTGCAGCTCGGTGTTGCAAAAGATCCCGCGGCAGCCGACGCCGACGTGACCGCGCACATGGCATTTACCGGCGGCGACTGGAAGCTGGTCGGGCTCGTGCCGCGCGCACGCTGAACCTGATACGGGCGGCATGGCCTTGTTGCGTGGCCGTGTCGGCTGGCTCACGCGCTGCCGGCTCCTGCATCCGATGTAACCAGCGTGGCAGCGCGCAGAACGAACCTCATGCCATGCCCGCCTTCCAGCGAGAAACCGCGCGTGTGGCCGTGCGTCGTCGCCACCACCATATCGCCGTAGCCCCAGAGCGCCGCGTCGTCACGGCGCATGTAGAGGGGGGCGCCGCCGACGTAGCCCATCAGCACGTCGCTGCTGCCGATCCTGAGTTCGCCTTCCGGCAGGCAGCACAGCGAACCGCCGATGCGGCCGGTGAAATGAAACGACAAAGGTCCATGTTCGAGTTCCAGCTTGGCGATGAGTTCGGTCGCCTGCTGTGTGGCACGGATGATGGCGAGCATCGCGCGACCCTCCCGCTATGATCGCACCATGATCGACACCGCAAGGCAGCTGCGTCAATAGCCGAACATAGTTACACGGGCGAGCTGGCAGGCGCGCGACGCGCAGTCTCCAGCGCAAGCGCCAAGGTTGCGGCAGAAAGACGAAGCTCGCGAAGAGCTGGCAGCGGTACTGGAGGATTTGGCGACGAAAGCGGCGATTACAGCTCTTGTCCGCCGGTTTTGCGCGACTGGCGCCGGCGCCGCCAAAGCACATAGAGGCCGGCCGCACCCGCGGCTTGTCCGAGTACGGTCGCGCCCAGCAGAGGCAAGGGCCCGCCACCGCCGCCGCCACCGCCGCCACGGCCACCGCCGGGGACGCCGTTGCCGTTGCCCCAACCGAAGTGATTTCCATTGCCGCCGCGTGCCGCATGGGCGGCCGAATAGGACACGGCAAGCAGAGCAAAGCCGCTGGCCAGGACGATCGCCGCCAACACGCTTGAACGAATGATTGTCTTCACGGAACGTACTCCTCCGTTTGCGACAGCTGAAAAGGCGAGGCTACCGTCAGTCCGTTAACAGCTACTGAACACTCATGAGGCCTCGGGGTGTTTGCTTTGCCAGGCCGATCGGGGCGGCCCGTCACAGGCACCGGGTTGCGCCAGCGGGGCTGGAGCGATAGCAATGACTGGCATCGCTGGTCGGACAGCGAAGCCGGCCAAGCGCTTGAACTGTCGGATCACCCCCTGCACCTGACGTTCGTAACCGCTCGGGTGCGCCACGACGTCATCCTGGATGAAAGCCACGTTGCCGCCGTTCTGGATCCGGAAGAACTGCGCGCCCTCCGCATTGCCTGCCAGCGCCGCAACGATGACGGGGTTCTGGCAGCCGCCCCGCGTGTAGGCGCGTTGCTCGTGCAGGGTGCTGGCGGCCGCCTTCGGCTTCGTCACCTCACGCCACCCATGTGCGTTCATGATCTGCGTGGCATGCGCAAGCGCCGCCTCGGATGGGCTCTCGGCCGGTGCGCCATAGCGCGCGACCTTCAGGCCCGCCCCGGCACTCAGCGCAATGGTGACGACCGCCAGCTTGAGGACAACGGTGCTCATGGTTCGCTCACCCAGTTGCCAAGCCCGAGCACCAGCAAGGCCTGGAAAAGATCGAAGACATTCGCGCCCACCGGTCCATGCACCAGCGCATAGGCATCGGCGGACCACGCCATGCCGGCCAGACGAATGAGGTTGGCGGCGGCATAGACGAGCGCCAGGACGACGAAGGCGGTCCGTAGCTTGGACTTTTGCGGCGCGCCCAGCAGATAAGCCACCGCGACCATCGCGATCGCGGCATGCGGAAGGCCATCCGCTGTGGTGCAGCGGGTCATCAGGATGAGGCTGTGCGTGTCGGGATTGCCGACCACGTTGGCGAACTGGATGACGTCGGGCCGTATCAGATGCAGGATCTGACCCAGAACAAACGCTTCGGCACTGGTGACCGGCAACGCCAGCCACTTGAGGACCACGGACGACCAGATCGACGCCAATGCGACCGCCAGGAAGATCAGCGCCCCGGTGCGCCGTTCCGATTGGGCGAGGTAGGCATGGGCCGCGGCATAGAGGGCCAGCGCGCCCCACGAAACCGCGCTTGACGGCACGAGGACGAGCGCCAGCACGGCCATGTCGAGCCAGAGCGGCGTTGCGCGTGCCTGTCCGCCGGAGCCGGCAAACAGCTTGGCCGCCACGACGATTGCAACGAGCTGAAACGGGCTGATACCGAGCGTGAGCGACATGCCGCCGCCCGTGGCCACGTAGTTCATCACGTTGACGACGAGCGCGTTCGCGGCCACGCCCATCATGATGATTGCGGGCACATCAACGCCGCGCAGGGCAAGCGGCATCGGTTCGGACCTGGCGAACACGGGCAGTCTCTCCGTCGCAATTGCGGCTTCGAGAGTCAGCCAAGAGCGGTAAACGAACGCTTAACCCGCCAGCTCACACCGTGATCGTTTTGATGTCCTTGAACTGGATGTCGGGCGCGCGCTCCATCACTGTCTGCAGATTGTAGATCGACGGCGCAAGGTATACGTATTCGCCCTCGCGGTCCTTGGCGACCAGCGAGCGGTGTTTCTTCACAAATTCGTCGATCGCGCCGGCCTTGTCCGACGAGATCCAGCGCACCGTGTCACAAGGTGCTGAATCGAACGCGGTATCGAGCCCGTATTCGTGCGTCAGCCGGTCGGCCAGCACGTCCAATTGCAGCGCGCCGATCACGCCGACAACGGGTTGCGTCCCGTCGATGGGCGAGAACAGCTGCACGATGCCTTCCTCCGCCATTTCGTCGAGCGCATCACGCAGCTTCTTGGACTTGATGGCGTCGGTAGCGCGCACGCGGCGCAGGATTTCCGGCGCGAAGTTGGGGATGCCGAGGAAAGCGATGTCCTCGCCTTCGGTCAGCGCGTCGCCGATGCGCAAAAGGCCCTTGCCCGGAATGCCGACGACGTCGCCCGCATAGGCCTCCTCGGCGATCGAGCGGTCCTGCGCAAAGAAGAACTGCGGCGCTTGCAGTGCGATCTGCCGGCCGGTGCGCACCAGCTTCGCCTTCATGCCGCGCGTCAGCTTGCCCGAGCAAACGCGCATGAAGGCAATGCGGTCGCGGTGGTTCTTGTCCATGTTCGCCTGGATCTTGAAGATCACGCCGGTCATCGCCGGTTCGGTCGCATGAATGGTGCGTGTCGCCGCCTTCTGATCGCGCGGCGAGGGCGCATAGGCGATCAGTGCTTCCAGCAGGCTGCGCACACCGAAGTTCTTCAGCGCCGAGCCGTAGAACACCGGCGTCAGCGTGCCTTGGCGGAACGCCTCGACATCGAAGGATTGCGCGGTCTCGCTGACGAGTTCGACTTCCTCGCGCCACGTCGCCGCCGCGTCAGGCTCCATCAGCGTATCGAAGATCGGATCGTCGGGCCCGGAAACCTCTGTTGCCCCTTCCTGGTCGCGCTGGCGCCGTTTGCCCGTGCGCAAATCGTAGACGCCCTTGAAGTCGCGCCCCGAACCGATCGGCCAGACCATCGGCGCGGTGTCGAGCGCCAGCGTCTTCTCGATCTCGTCGAGCGCTTCCAAGGGCACCCGCGCCTCGCGGTCCATCTTGTTGATGAAGGTGATGATCGGGATGTCGCGCAGGCGGCAGATCTCGAACAGCTTCAAGGTCCGCGCCTCGATGCCGCGCGCCGCGTCGATCACCATGATGGCGCTGTCGACGGCGGTGAGCGTGCGGTAGGTGTGGTCGGAAAAGTCCTCGTGGCCGGGCGTGTCGAGCAGGTTGAAGACGTGTCCGCCGTATTCGAACGTCATCACCGAGGTCGCCACCGAGATGCCGCGCGCCTTTTCGATCGCCATCCAGTCGGACCGCGTCGATTGCTTGTCCTTCTTCGCCTTGACCTGGCCCGCGAGCTGGATCGCACCGCCAAACAGGAGCAGCTTTTCGGTCAGCGTCGTCTTGCCCGCGTCAGGATGCGAGATGATCGCGAACGTGCGCCGCTTCTCGATCTCCGCCACCATGCGCGGATCGGCCTTCCCCTTCGCCGCGGGCTGGCTCGGTGTCGCAATCGTCTCGTCTGTCGTGTCGGTCATCTACAACTCGAATGGCGTTGAATAGGCCTTCTCGGAAAAAAGGATGCCGCGTTCATACCACCGTTCGCCAAAAACGAAAGGGCGGCCCGAAGACCGCCCTTCCTGTATCAGTGGACGTGAAAGCAGAGCTTACATCATGCCGCCCCGACATCGGGCCTGGCCGATGTCGGCACCAAAAGAGCATGGGCATGGGCCAAAAAACGAAAGGGCGGTCCGAAGACCGCCCTTCCTGTTTCGGTGGACGTGAGAGCAGGGCTTACATCATGCCCATATCGCCCATGCCGCCCATTCCGCCCATGCCGCCGCCATGGCGGTCGCCGCCGTCCTTCTTGGGCGCCTCGGCAACCGCGGCTTCGGTGGTGATCATCATGGCAGCGATCGAAGCGGCGTCCTGCAGCGCGGT
>CAZDNY010000101.1:0-2507 GCA_964506885.1 uncultured Hyphomicrobiaceae bacterium
ATCGATAACGATATTTCTGAAGCGGGGCTCATCCGCAAACGCTAACGCTCGGGCCTTGCCGGCCAATTAATCAGACATCAGCACGCCCGGAACTGCCTTCCCCCCAAAAAGATCGGGGCAGCGCTGGCTGCGCCGCCCCTCGTTCGTGACGTATCACCCGACCTGGGACGGTCTGGCCGTCTACTTGTTGACCGGCGAGTCCTTCGCCATCAGCAGCGCGGTGACGTCCTTGATCTGCTCGACCGACAGGATGCCGTTGGTGCCAAAGCGCGGCATGTTGGAACAGGCCACGGCCACATGCGAGTTGTAGATCTTCTCATAGGTGGCCTTGGCGGCCTCTTCTGTGAAGTCGCGCAGCTTGCCGTACTCCGCCAGCGACGGCCCGATGGTGCCGTACGCTACCTCGGCCTTGTCGATCTGGTGGCACGCATAGCAGTTGCCGCCGGCCGGCGTATCCTCCTTGTCGTTGAAGCGCATGCCGGCGCCGTTCTGGGCGATCTTCTCGCCGTTCTTCCAATCGCCCAGGAACTTGCCGTCCTCGGGATACTTGATCGACGCCTTGGCGGCGGCGACCATGTCGGCCGCGAGTTCCTTGTCGGGCTGATTGCGCGTCTCGGAGCACGCCTTCTGCAGCTTGTCCTGCGTCAGGCGCGATGCCCAATCGGGGGTCACCGCGAACTTGGTGGACGCGTTGGGGTCCTTCCAGCTCGATGCGATGACCTTCTGCACTTTCTCCGCCGAGACGTCACCGGCGATGACTGCACCGGCGCTGGCGATCAGCGCGGCGGCCGCGCATGCGAAAATGATCTTCTTCATGGGTTGTCGCTCCTCACCGTCAGCGCTTCAACGCGGGGACCTGGATCTCGCCGCCCTCGGCCTGCTTGGCGAGGTAGACGATCAGGGCGGTGACGGCGTCAGAGCCGAAGCCGACCTTGGGCATGCGCATCTGGCGATAGCAGTCCGACATGCGGTGCTGCATCGTCTTCACCGACTCGGTGGAGACGCGATAGGCCGGCCAGGTCGGCACGGCCTTCTTGGCGTCCTCGCCGGGCTTGGACAGATCGGGCAACTCCTGCAGACGGATACGTGTGCCGGTGACGCCGTGGCAGGTCTCGCAGGAGAAGTCGTGCGGGCCTGCGCGCATGAAGAACAGCGCTTCGCCGACAGCATAGGCTTCCTGCTCCTTGGGGTGGGTGAGCTGCGGCTTCATCGGCATGCCGTTGGACAGCGAGCCGACGTAGGAGGCGAGGAACTCCATCTCGCTGCCGCCCTCGCCGCGCTTGGAGAACGCGCCCTTCTTGACCGGGCCGGTGTCGAGACCCTGCAGCTTGTCCATGCACCAGAGAATGCGACTTTCCACGTCCATCACCTTGTCGGCATCCGCGAAGTAGCGCGGCAGTTCGGCGAAGGCGCCTTCAAGGACGCCCGGGCCCTTGCCCAGGTCGCAACCTTCAAGCGAGACGTTCTTGGGCCCGCGCTTCTCCTTCCAGAGCGCTTCGCCCGAGTCGATGTAGAGGTTGCCGGGATTGGCGAAGGGGTCCTCCGCCATCATCTTGCGGTACTGTTCGATGCCCTTGGTGGCATCGTCCTGGGCGAACGCGGGAAGCGCTGCCGACCATGCGGCAAGGAACGCCGCGCACCCGAAAGCCATGGCGCCGGTAAGGCGTCGTATCGTCATCGTGTTTTCTCCCTAGGCGATGTGGCAGGCGACGCACGGCCTCGTTCATGCGTCGCCGGGATGCTTCGCCGGTTCGCTCAAGGCTCTGTGGCATGTCGATCGCACGAGCCGGTGCGATCTCACGCCAAGCGGCGTTTTCGCCATGGGTCTCGTTTGCCGGACCCGAGCGCCTGCGGTTTGCATCACCGTCTCACGATATGCGCAGACACCGGCCATCCGCAAGAATTCTCGCAGAGTCGTTTTAGCTCTAAATATTTGAATTGAAATAGATTATTTGCGACGTCGGGCTGCTCTGGCGCTCAGGCGACGCGGCTCATCTGGCCTGCTTCGATGAGAGCGACGACACCGGGCAGCGCCTTGCCTTCCAGCCATTCCAGGAACGCACCGCCCGCGGTCGAAACGTAGGTGAATTTATCCGTCACGCCAGCCGCATTGAGGGCGGCCACCGTGTCTCCGCCGCCGGCAACGGAAATAAGCTGGCCCGATCGCGTCAGCTTGGCCGCCTCTTCGGCGAGCGCGAATGTTCCTTTGCCGAATGGCGCGATCTCAAAGGCGCCCAGCGGGCCATTCCACAACAGCGTGCGGCAACCCGCGATCACGTCCGCGAGCCTCGCCACGCTTTGTGGTCCGACATCAAGGATCATCGCGTCCGCGGGCACCGCATCGACGCTCACCGTCTCCGTCGCGGCACCTTCCTTGAACTCGCGCGCGACCACGGCATCGACCGGCAGCACGATCTCGCAGCCCTTCTCCTTCGCAGCAGCGATGATCTCGCGCGCGGTACCGGTGAGGTCGTTGGCGCGGCGGATTGTTGGTGACACCGCGGCTT
>CAZDNY010000101.1:2517-8907 GCA_964506885.1 uncultured Hyphomicrobiaceae bacterium
GTGCTCGCACAGCGACTTGCCGACATCGATGCCCTCAGCGGCCAGGAACGTGTTGGCCATACCGCCGCCGATGATCAGCTTGTCGACCTTGGCAACGAGATTGGTGAGCACCGGAATCTTGGTCGAGACCTTCGAGCCGCCGACGACCGCTGCGGTTGGACGGCGCGGTTCTTCGAGTGCCGCACGCAGTGCCAGGATCTCCTGGTTCATCAGCGGTCCGGCGTAGGAGGGCAGCAATCTGGTGATCGCGTGCACACTGGCATGCGCGCGATGCGAGCAAGAGAACGCCTCGCCGACGAACAGATCACCGCAGCGTGCCAGTGCCGCTGCAAAATCAGGATCGTCTTTTTCTTCTTGGGCATGGAAGCGCAGGTTCTCGAACATCGCGACCTCGCCAGGCTGGAGTTCGCGGCTGGCCTTCTGTGCTGCTTCGCCGATGCAATCGTCCACAAAGCGGACCGGCTGGCCCAACACTTCAGCAAGCTTTTCTGCAACGGGCTTCAAGGTGAACTCGAGATTGCGCGATCCCTTGGGGCGTCCCAGGTGGGTCAGAATTATGACCTTGGCGCCGCGGCCGGCTAGATCCTTGATGGCGGTCGAGCCGCGCTCGAGCCGCGTTGCATCCGTGACGACGCCGTCCTTCATGGGCACATTGAAATCGACCCGCACCAGAACACGCTTGCCCGCTACATCGAGACCCTGCGTCGTCTTGAGCTGATCGAACTGCATCGACTTTCCACCCCTTTGGCGTTTTTCTGATTGAAGCAATTGCCGACCGCCCCGCGGGGCCAGCGATGGTGCGCGCTGGCGATAAACGGAGCGATCGACGATTGCAAGCCTCGAGCCTGCAAGCGCGACCTTTAGACGAGCGAGCCTTACATTCGGCTGACGCACGAGCCGCGGACGCGCGGCATTCGCTATGCTGTGTCAGGTCCGTTTCACGAGACCACGTGCGACTTCGGCGGCACGCTTGGCGGTCAGGCCAAAATGCTCAAACAGCGCACCGGCGGGCGCGGAGGCACCGAAATCGCTCAAACCCACGAACGCATCCTTGTGGCGCAGAACCCGGTGCCAGCCCATCTCGATGCCAGCTTCGATGGCGATGCGCGGCGCGGTGCCCAGAACACTGTCGCGGTAGGCCTTGTCCTGCCCCAGGAACAGCTCGACGCCCGGCATCGACACGACCGCAGCCTTGATGCCCTCGTCAGCCAGCAGTCCGGCGGCTTCGATCGCAAGGCCCACTTCGGACCCCGTCGCAATCAGCGTGACATCGCGCGCGCCATCGCTCTCTTTCAGAACATAACCGCCGCGCGCCGATTTGTTCTCCTGTTCGGCGCCGGTGCGCACAAAGGGGACCGCCTGACGCGTCAAGGCGAGCACGGTCGGACGGTCGGTCGACTGCAATGCGAGCTGCCAGCATTCGGCGGTTTCGATCTGATCGGCCGGACGCAGGACCTGAAGATTGGGAATGGCGCGCAGGGCGGCCAGATGCTCGATCGGCTGATGCGTGGGCCCGTCCTCGCCCAGACCGATCGAGTCGTGCGTCATGACGTAGATGACGCGCTGCTTCATCAGCGCCGACAAGCGGATCGAGGGGCGGCAGTAGTCGGTGAAGACCATGAAGGTGCCGCCGTAGGGGATGAGGCCGCCTGAAAGCGCGATGCCGTTCATGGCGGCGGCCATGCCGTGCTCGCGCACGCCGTAATGAATGTAGCTGCCGGAGAAGTCGTCGGGCGTGACAGCCTTTTGCGGCTTCGTCTTGGTGAGATTGGAACCGGTCAGATCGGCCGAGCCGCCGATCATCTCGGGGCATGCCGGGAGCAGATGCTCCAGCGTCAATTGCGACCACACGCGGGTGGCGCGCTTGGCGGTATCGGCTGCGAATTGCGCCTTGGCTGCTGCGATGGCGGCGTTGATGGCGTCCGTGCGATGTGCTGCCGCCGGAGTGTCGAGCGCGGCCTTGGCGTCGGCGCCCGCGGCTTCGAGCTTGGTCTTCCAGCCCGCATGATCGGCAGCGCCACGCTCGCCTGTGGCGCGCCAGGCCGCCAGGATCGGTTGGGGAATCTCGAAGGGCGGTGCATTCCAGCCGATGTTGGCGCGGGTCGCCGCGATTTCCTCGGTCCCAAGCGGCTCGCCATGGGTCTTTGCGGTACCCTGCCGGTTCGGTGCGCCCTTGCCGATGATGGTCTTGCAGGCGATGAGCCACGGCTTTGTGGCATCGGCCTTGGCCTTGCTGAGGGCTGCATCGATGGCTTCGGGATCATGACCGTCGATGCGCATGGTGTTCCAGCCGCTGGCTGCGAAGCGCTGCAACTGATCGTCGCTCTCGGTCAACGCTGTGGCACCGTCGATGCAGATGCCGTTGTCGTCGAACAGGACGATAAGCTTGCCGAGCTTCAAGTGGCCGGCCAGCGAGATCGCCTCGTGGCTGATGCCCTCCATGAGGCAGCCATCGCCGGCGATGGCATAGATGCGATGATCGATGAGAGCGTCGCCCAGACGCGCCGCCTTCAAACGCTCGGCGATCGCCATGCCGACGGCGTTTGCGATGCCTTGGCCGAGCGGGCCGGTGGTCGTCTCGATGCCGGCGGCATGACCGTACTCGGGGTGGCCGGCTGTTTTGGCACCGAGCTGGCGGAAGCGCTTGAGTTCATCGATCGTCATGCCCGGATAGCCTGTCAGATAGAGCAGCGCATAAAGCAGCATCGATCCGTGGCCCGCCGACAGGACGAAGCGGTCCCGGTTGGGCCAATCGGGCGCTGCAGGATCAAAGCGCAGATGATCGCGGAACAGGACGGTGGCAACGTCGGCCATACCCATCGGCATGCCCGGATGGCCGGAATTGGCAGCCTGGACGGCGTCCATCGCCAGAGCCCGGATGGCATTCGCCATATCTTTCAACGCAACGCCCGTCGTCTGCCTGTCGCTCATCGCCTGCCTGTCCCCTTCACATGCCTGTGGCGCATGGCGCCGTCCGCGCCGGTTTTTGCTGGGCGCACCATTAGCCGCTGGGGTCGGGCGCGTCTACGGGGCCAAGGTTTTGTGCACGTAAACCGCGAGGCGATATGGCGCTTGCGCTGCCATTCGCAGCGTGGTCATGTCCGCCGGTTTTCAGGCGAAACGGAGTGCCATCCGTGCAGTTCGAACGCTTGCGGATGAATTTTCCGACCGCCCATCAGGTCTCACAGCGGCGAGATTCCGGGCTCTGCGGCTGGCAGACGGACACGACAGAAGGTTGGAGCATGGGTACGCCTGCGGCTTGGTCGACGGCTTGGGTGACGGGAGCGTCCGCGGGACTTGGACGGGAAATCGCGCTTCGGCTCGCCGCACGCGGCTGCAAAGTGGCGATCTCGGCGCGCTCCGCGGACAAGCTTGCAGCACTGGCATCCGAGCATCCTGGCCTTGTTGCTTTTCCGCTCGACGTCACGGATAGCGAGGCAAGCGCGCGGGTTGGCGCACAGATCATCGCGCAAATGGGCGTTCCCGATCTGGTCGTGCTCAATGCCGGCATCGGCGTGTTCAAGCCGGCTACGCAGTTCGACGCCGGTGACTTTCGACGGGCCATGGAAACCAACGCCATCGGCATCGCCAACACTCTGGCGCCGGTGATCGCGAAGATGGTGGAGCGCGGCAGCGGCCATATCGCGCTCATGGGATCGCTCGCCAGCTATCGCGGGTTTCCGCAAGCCGCGCACTATGCGCCGTCGAAGGCGGCGATCAAGTCACTTGCAGAGTGCCTGCGCTGCGACCTGGAGGAGCATGGGCTCGATATCACGTTGATCAATCCCGGTTACATCGAGACCGATCTGACCGACCACATCGATGTGCCGATGCCAGGCCTCATGGCGCTAGAACCGGCTGTCGACCGCATCATGCGCGGCCTGGAACGGCGCCACTACGAAATCGCGTTTCCGCGGCACATGGCGTTTCTGGTGAAGCTCGGCGTGCGCGTGTGGAACGAGGCCTATTTCTTCGTCACGCGCTGGACGGTCGGGCGGACGTGAACGCATCGGCCGGCTACAGCCTGTCAGGTTTGGCTGGAACCATCCCCTGAGACGGAAATGATCTCGTGGTGCAGCGGCGTTTTCAAGCCGGGCGGGGCTGCGCCTTGACCACACGGTCGATCTCCATCAACTCGCGCATCAGGGCTTCGAACTGAGCCAGCGGCACCATGTTGGGACCATCGGACGGCGCATGGTCGGGGTCGGGGTGGGTCTCGATGAACAGGCCCGCAACGCCGACGGCGACGGCGGCACGTGCCAGTACGGGCACGAAACGGCGATCGCCGCCCGAACTGGTGCCCTGCCCGCCGGGCTGCTGCACCGAGTGGGTGGCATCGAAAATCACGGGCGCACCGGTCTCGGCCATGATGGCGAGGGCGCGCATGTCCACGACTAGCGTGTTGTAGCCGAACGATACGCCGCGCTCGGTCAACAGGACGTTGGCATTGCCCGATCCGACAACCTTGGCGACGACGTTCTTCATGTCCCAGGGCGCCAGGAACTGGCCCTTCTTGATCTTGACGACGCGACCCGTGCGCGCCGCGGCCACCAACAGATCCGTCTGCCGGCACAAGAACGCGGGGATCTGCAGGATGTCGGCCACCTCGGCAACGGGCGCACATTGGCCGACCTCGTGCACATCAGTCACGACCGGCAGACCGAGTGATTCGCGGATCTCGGCGAACACCGGCAGTGCCTTGTCGAGCCCCAGTCCACGCTTGCCCGACAGGGAGGTGCGGTTGGCCTTGTCGAAACTCGTCTTGTAGACGAGGCCGAGGCCTAATCGCGCGCCGATCTCCTTGAGCGCCGATGCCGTCTCCAGCGCGTGGGCACGGCTTTCCATCTGGCAGGGGCCAGCAAGCACCGCGATCGGGCGGTCGTTGGCGAAGGTCACCGATCCGGCGGTCACCGACGCGTGAGGCTTCAAAGAGTGTTCCACGGTCATGGCTTGAGCTTATAGCGCGGCGCCGCACTGACGGCGAGTGCATCGCACCGCTCCTCCCCAACCATGATCTGCACGCGTGAGGGGCGCGCGGCTGGCACGCCACCTTGCTCACAAAATATTTCAGCTTGTTTCTACATGGCTCTGTTTTTGAAGACAAAAGGACGCAGAAGGAGCTTCTGGTCTTGCCCTCGCCACATCGGCCATGCCCTAGGGCCGACGGCTGATGCCCGCCTCCTCAGGGGGAGCGTTGATTGCCACGTGATCAAGAGGAGCAAACCAACCGATGATCCGAACGTTCATTTCGTACCGCGTCACAGCGTTCGCCGTGCTGGCCATGATCGCCACCGCCGCCATGCCTGTAGCGAAAGCCGAAGCCGGCTGCATGCCTTCTCAGCTGCGCTCGGTGCTCAACCAGATCCGTTCCAAGTTCGGCCCCGTGCAGGTGGTCTCGACCCATCGCCCGGGTGCGCGCATCAGGGGCTCTGGCAGACCCAGCTATCACGCCTCCTGCCGCGCCGTCGATTTCCACCCGCCTCGCGGCAAATACCGTGCGGTGCTGGCCTGGTTGAAACGCAACCACGGAGGCGGTATCGGCACATATTCGTGCAACATGCATCACATCCATATCGATACCGGCCCGCGCGTGCGCTGGCACAAGTGCCAGTAGGCGGCACAATCCGGCTACGCTTGCAGCCGACGACTGAAACGGCGTGTTGCCCACCTGGCAATGCGCCGTTTTCTTGTTGGCCAGGGGGTGTTGGAAGCGCAATCGCGTGGGCTTGTCGCGGAACGCAGGCTCGCAGTTCAAAAGCGCTTTTTGGCACCTGAGTTTCAGAATTGCCGGCAGACTGCTAATCTGGACCACATCAGGACCCAAGGCCCGCGCAAGCGCTGCGTGAGGTCCCATATCCAGGATGGCTCACGCGCAATGGCCTGTTACAAGACGTTCCCACGCCTGATTGTCGCGCTGATGGCAGCGTTGGCTGGCGCTGTGTCGGCGCTCGTATGCACGCCGCACGTGCGCGCGGAGGATGCCGTCGACACCGCTCTCGTCATGGCGGTCGACATTTCGCAGTCGGTCGACGAGAACCGCTACCGGCTGCAGATGGAAGGCATCGCGCAGGCGCTCGAAGATCCCGGCGTGGTGCGCGTCATCACATCGGGTCCGCGCAAGGCGATCCTATTCACGCTGATCGGATGGGCTGACCGTGCCAAGGTGCTGCTGCCCTGGACCTGGATCGGTTCGGCATCGGACGCGGCAGCAGTCGCGAAGATGCTGCGCTCGTTGCCGTCCTCGTCGGGCGAATACACGTGTCTGGGGCGGATGCTCAAATACCTTGGCGACGTGACACTCAATCCGGTGCCGGTGCAGGCAGACCGCGTCGTCGTCGATGTTTCGGGGGATGGTCCTGACAACTGCACGTCGGTCGACTACGTGCGCCA
>CAZDNY010000102.1:0-8851 GCA_964506885.1 uncultured Hyphomicrobiaceae bacterium
CGCTGCGGATCGCATCGTCGTCGAGACCGGCCTCCAGGCCGGCCGCAATGGCGGCCAGCGCATTGAGCGCATTATGCCGCCCCGGCATCGGCAGCTCGAGCCGCTCCATCACACGTTGGCTACCCGTGACCCGCGCATTCAGCCGCGCATCGAATGTGGTGACATGACCCGACTGCGATACGTTGGCGAGCTGGATGTCGGCATCTTCGCTCGTGCCATACGTGATCAACCGCCGCCCGTCGCGGCGCATATCGAGACGCTTGAGCATGTCGCGCACGACCGGGTGATCGATGCATGCAACCAGCAGCCCGTAGAAGGGAATGTTGCGCATGAAGTCTTCGTAGGCGCGGTGCATCGCTTCCACAGAGCCGAAGTAGTCCAGGTGCTCCGGGTCGATGTTGGTGACGACACCGATCTCGCTCGGCAGCCGCGTGAACGTGCCGTCGGATTCGTCCGCCTCCACGATCATCCAGCGGCCCTGCCCGAGCCGCGCATTGGAGCCCCAGGCGTTGATGATGCCGCCGGTGATGACGGTCGGATCGCGCCCGGCGGCCTCGAACATCTGCGACACGAGCGAAGACGTCGTCGTCTTGCCGTGTGTACCGGTAATCGAGATGGTCGCGTGCAGGCGCATCAGTTCAGCCAGCATTTCAGCGCGCCGGATGATGACGAGCCCCTTCTGCCGGGCAGCATCGAGTTCCGGGTTGCCCGGCTTCACGGCGGTGGAAATCACCACCTGGCGTGCGCCCACGAGATTGATCGGATCGTGCCCGATGAACACGCGCACACCCTTGGCGCGCAGGCGGCGCACGTTGGCGCTGTCCTTCTGGTCGCTCCCCTGGACCGAGTAGCCCTTGGCCAGCAGAATCTCGGCGATGGCACTCATGCCAATGCCGCCGATTCCGATGATATGGAACGTCCCGAGCTCTGCGGGCATCTGCATGATGGTTGTTTCCCTCGTTGACGGTAGCCCGCCGGCGCGATCACCGCGCCTCAGCGTCCGTGCTGCCCTCTCGCCAGTTCCTCGACGATGTCGGCAAGTCTCAGCACCGCATCGGGCCGTCCCTGCTTCTTCGCCGCGATTGCAGCGGCTTCAAGACGCTCCGGCGATGCCATTAGCGTGCCAACCTCCTGCCGCAGACGGTCTGTATCGAGATTTTTTTGCTCGATACACCAGCCGCCCCCCGATTCGGCAAGACGTGTCGCATTATAGAGTTGATCGTTATCGAGCGCATGCGGCAAAGGCACAAGAACTGATGGCCTCCCGAGCACAGTTAATTCGGCCGTCGACGACGCGCCGGCGCGCGCGATCACCAGGTGCGCCGCCGACATGCGCTCAGGCAAATCTCTAAAAAACGGTGCAATTTCAGCGCTGACCCCGGCCTTGGCATAGGCTTCGCGCACCCGCTCGACATCCTCGTCACGCGCCTGCTGCACAACGTCCAGACGCGTCCTCTCCGCCTCCGGCAAGCCTGCCAAAGCCGGCGGGACCGTATCAGAAAAGTAACGCGCACCCTGGCTGCCGCCGAACACCACCAGCCGGAACGGCCCGCCTGCCACGGCCGGCTCGTAAGGCCGTTCGGCCAGTCCAACCACTTGGTCGCGCACGGGATTGCCCGTGAACCGGACCTTGCCCGCAAGCCCGGCATCGATGTTGCGCACGCACGAGAACGACGTCGCGATGACCGACACCCGTTTGGCAAGCATCCGGTTGGCGCGACCCAGAACCGCGTTCTGTTCGTGAATGACGGTCGGGATCCTGCGCATCCCCGCAGCGATCAGCGGCGGAAACGTAGGGTAGCCGCCAAAACCTATCACCGCCGCGGGACGAACCCGCCCCAACAGTGCCCGCGCCCGCACGATGCCGCGCAGCAGCTTGGCGGCCGTCCGGGCGACCGCGACCGGCGACCGGCCGGACAGCGTTGCGGAAGGGATCTGATAGACGGTCCGCGCCGGAAACCCAGTGCCGTAGCGATCACCGCGCTCGTCGGTGACCAGATCGACTGGATACCCCCGCCGCTGGAGTTCCTCAGCCAGCGAGAACGCCGGGAACAGGTGTCCGCCTGTTCCGCCCGCAGCCAGCATGATGGATGGTTTCGTCTCGCTCAAGCCCCGCCCCCGACGCCTTCATTCCAAGAAACTTTTGTACCCGTCAACGCGCGCCCATCTCCCCGCCCAGATCCACCATGGGTCGCAGCCGCGGCTTCTGCAGACGCGCCAGATCCGATCGCCGCCGTGTCAGAGCAAGCAGCATGCCGAGCGTAATGGAGATGGCGATCGTCGACGAGCCGCCGGCAGAAATGAAGGGTAGCGTCATCCCCTTGGCCGGAATGAGGCCGACGTTCACCGCCATGTTGATCAGCGCCTGGAATCCGAACAGCAGGGCCAGCGCCTGGATCGCAAGGCGGCTCGCCGCATCCGGCTCACGCGACGCCGCCACGAACGCACGCATGACGATGAAGGCGAAGATGGCGAGCAGCGCCAGACACGCGATCACACCGTATTCCTCCGCCACGACAGCGAAGATGAAATCGGTATGCGCGTCGGGCAGAATTTCCTTGATCTTGCCTTCGCCAGGCCCGCGCCCCAGAAAACCGCCCTCGGTGAACGACTGGATCGCCCGCGCCACCTGCGAATTGTCACCCACCTGCGGCGCTAAGAACCGGTCAACGCGGCTCGCGACATGCGGAAAGATGTTGTAGGCGGCGCCCAGCCCCAGCGCCCCGACGAAGACCAGCCCCAGCGCAGCAACGATCGGTTGGCCCGACAGGAAGAACAGCGCCCCCCACACGACACTGACCAGCAGCGTCTGGCCGACATCGGGCTGCACCACCAGCAGCCCCGCGAAAACGGCGCCGATGACGACGGCCAGCGGCAGCGCCGGCATATCGCGGCGACGCTGGGCTTCCGCGAACAGCCACGCCATCAGCACCGCGAACGCCGGCTTGGCGAACTCCGACGGCTGCAGCGAATAACCGCCGATGCGAAGCCAGCGCCGCGCACCGTTGATCTCCGCGCCGTGAAGATTGACCGCGACGAGCGCCGCCAGGGCGCCCAGGAACAAGACGAGCGCGAACCGCCGCACGCCGGTCTGGTCGAGCAATGACACCGCCAGCATGACCATGATGCCGACCGCCGCGAAGAAGAAATGACGGTGCACGAAATAGTAGGTCGCGAGCCCCTTCTTCTCCGCCACGGCGGGACTGGCCGCCAGCGACAAAACGAGTCCCACACCCGCCAGCATCAGTATCGCACCGAGCAATGTGGTATCGACCGTAAACCACCAGTCCGCCAGGCGGCTGCGGTCCGCGCGCGACACCCTCATGCCAGGCGCTCCCGCAGCCTCACGCCCGGCAGCGCTGCCACGAGATCGCGGAAGGCATCGCCGCGCACTTCGAAATTCTTGAACTGGTCGTAAGACGCACACGCCGGCGAAAGCAGGACAACGGGCTCCCTTGCCCCGCTCGCCGCCGCATCGCGCGCCGCAGCCGCAACAGCCTGATCGAGCGTACCCGATCGCTCAAAGGCGACCTTGCCCTCGAGCGTCTGCGCGAACGTATCTGACGCCGCACCGATCAGATACGCTTTGGCAATGCGGGAAAACAAAGGCGCCAGTGTCGTGATGCCGCCCTCTTTGGGCTTGCCGCCGAGGATCCAGTAAATGTCGGAAGCAAACGCGGCGAGCGCCTTCTCGGTGCTGTCCGCGTTGGTCGCCTTGCTGTCGTTGATGAACAGCACGTCGCCTGCGCGCGCGACCTCTTCCATGCGATGCGGCAGGCCGGGGTAGGTCTTCATGCCCGCGCCGATGTCGTCGTGCGCAACGCCGAGCCACTCGCAGATATTGAACGCCGCGGCTGCATTTTCCTGGTTATGCGTGCCGCGCAACGTCGAGATGCGCCCGACGTCCGAAAGCACCTCGCCCAGCCCGCTGCCGTTGCCGAACGCGATGAATCGCTGCAGCAGCCCCCCCTCGCAATAGGTGACGTTGTCCACCTGCGCGCGCTCACGCGAGAACGCCAGCACCGGCTTGCCGCTGTCCTGAGCCGAATGGCAGATGCGGTCTGTTAGCCCGTCGATCGTCAGCCCGTCCTTGACACCGACAACCGCCATCCGCGCGCTCGTCACGACCCGCGCCTTGATCGCCGCATAGTTCTCGACCGTCCCGTGACGATCGATGTGATCGGGCGTGATATTGAGCAGCGCGCCGACCGTCGGCGCAAGGCTTGGCGTCAGGTCGATCTGGAACGAGGAGATCTCGATGACGTGGATGCGGTCCATCGACGGCGGCTCGAGTGTCAGGATCGCCTTGCCGATGTTGCCGCCCATCTCCACGTCGCGCCCGGCCGACTTCAGGATATGAGCGACCAGCGCCGTCGTCGTCGATTTGCCGTTCGTGCCGGTAATGCACACCACCGGTGATTGCGCACAATCGGCCGCGCGCTGGCGGAAGAACAATTCGATGTCACCGATGATTTCAGCCCCGGCCGCCCGCGCCTTCTGCACCACCCAGTGCGGCTCGGGATGCGTCAGCGGCACGCCCGGCGCCAGCACCAGCGCAGCGATATCGGTCCACTCCGACTGGGCCAGATCCTCGACGTTGAACCCCGCCTCCGCCGCGCCAGCCCGCCCGGCCTCGCCATCGTCCCAGCACACGACGGTTGCATCGCCATCACGCAAGGCACGCGCCGCCGCCAGGCCCGAGCCGCCGAGCCCGAACACCGCCACCCGCCGCCCCGCGAATGTCGTGATGCGAATCATGGGAGCAATTTAGCGCACTTCGCTGCCCCGCACTGTGGCCCGCGCGACTCGGCAGCAAGGCCGCGTGGTCCCGATAAAAGCGCCGTCAGCGCAGCTTCAGCGTGGCAAGGCCGATCAGCGCCAGGATCACCGAGATGATCCAGAACCGCACGACCACGGTCGATTCCTTCCAGCCCTTCTGCTCGAAGTGGTGGTGCAGCGGCGCCATTCGAAACACCCGTTTGCCCGTAAGCTTGTAGGACGCGACCTGGATGATCACCGAGAGTGTTTCGAGCACGAACAGGCCGCCGACGATCGCCAGCACGATCTCGTGCTTGATCGCCACCGCGATGGCTCCGAGTGCCCCGCCCAGAGCGAGCGAGCCGGTATCGCCCATGAAGATCATCGCCGGCGGCGCGTTGAACCACAAGAACCCGAGCCCGGCGCCGATCAGCGCCCCGCAGATGATGGCCAGTTCGCCAGCGCCGGCGACGTAGTGGATCTGCAGATATTTCGCGAAGTCGACGCGCCCCGACAGGTAGGCGATAAGGCCGAAGGTCGCCGCCACGATCATCACCGGCACGATCGCCAGTCCATCGAGGCCATCTGTCAGATTGACGGCATTGCCCGCGCCCACGATCACCAGCATGCCGAACAGGACGAAGAACGGCCCCAGGTCGATCAGCACATTCTTGAAGAACGGGATCGTCAGCGCATCGGAAAATCCGGGCGAACCGATCTTCACGATGACGTAGGTCGCGATACCCGCAATCGCCACCTCCAGCGACAGCCGCAATTTGGAGGAAAAGCCCGACGTCGTGCGCTTGGTTACCTTGAGATAGTCGTCGTAAAAGCCGATGGCACCGTAGCCGAGCGTCACCAGCAGCACCGTCCACACATACATGTTGGACAGGTTGGACCACAACAGCGTCGCAACCAGGACACCCGCCAGGATCATCAAGCCGCCCATCGTCGGCGTACCCACCTTCGCCAGGTGCGTCTGCGGACCGTCCGACCGGATCGGCTGCCCCTTGCCCTGCTTGACACGCAACAGGTCGATGATGCCCGGCCCGAACAGCATCACGAACAGCAGCGCCGTGAAGATCGCGCCGCCGGTCCGGAACGTGATGTACTTGAAGACGTTGAGCGGACCGAATTGGTCGCTGAAATTGACGAGCTCGTAGAGCATTTTGGTTCGTATCCCTCGCCGTCCGCGCGCCTGCGCGAATTCATCATCCAACCCTACGCGGCTCGTGCCCCAAGCGAGCGAACGAGCTCGACCAGAGGTGCCATGCGTGAACCGTTCGATCCCTTGATCATCACCACGTCACCCGCAGCGAGATCACCCCTGAGAGCATCTTCCAGATCCGCCGAGGACTTCGCCCACGCACCCTGACAAGAGGGCGGCAGGCGTTCGAACAGGTGCTGCATCATCGGGCCTGCGGCATAAACCCGGTCGATACCCGCAGCTTCGATAGCCCCCGCAAGCCCTTCGTGCAACGCCCGCGCCTGCTCGCCAAGCTCCAGCATGTCGCCGATGACGGCCACCCGCCGCGGGAATGCCCGCCGCGGCACCGCGGCCATGGCCGCCAGTGCTGCGGCCATCGATGCAGGATTGGCATTGTAGCTTTCATCGATCAGGAGGATCGTGCCACCGGCGACCACCACCTCCTGGCGTGAGCCGCGACCGGTCGGCGGCGCAAAGGCGCTGAGCCCCTTGGCCGCCCCGTCCGCATCGACACCGGCCGCCGCAGCAGCCGCCAGCACCGCCAGCGCGTTCATGACCATGTGACGTCCGCTGGCACCGATATCGAAAACAATCTCGCGCGCGGCCTCATCACCGCTATGCCCGAAGCGCGCCGTGATCCGTGTTCCCGCCCCCTCCGGCACCGCGTCGACGAGCGTCACAGAACCCGGGCCGTCGCCCTGCGGAACCGGCACCGCCCCGAATGACACGACATTGACGCCCGGCCGCGCCACCGCCGCCCCCCGTAGGATCGGGTAGTAGGGATTGTCGCGATTGAGGACTGCCACGCCGCCCGGTTCCAGGCCCGCCATGATCTCCGCCTTCGCCCGCGCGATATCTTCGACGCTGGCAAACGCTGCAAGATGCGCCGCTTCCACCGTGGTCACGATCGCCACATCGGGGCGCACCATCTGTGTCAGCGGGGTGATCTCTCCGGCGTGGTTCATGCCGATCTCGAACACGCCGAAAGGCGTGTCCGCAGGCATCCGCGCCAACGTCAGCGGCACACCCCAGTGATTGTTGAAAGACTTGTCCGAGGCGTGACACGTCCCAAATGGCGAAAGAGCCAGACGCAACATCTCTTTGGCAGTCGTCTTCCCCGCACTCCCCGTCACCGCGATGATGCGCGCATCGCGTTCGAGCCGCGCGCGCGCTGCCACGCCGATCCGCTCCAGCGCCCGCAGAACGTCATCGACGCGGATCAAAAGCCCGTCGCCGTCCTTGCGCTCATAGCCGTGCGCAACGAGCGCGGCGGCCGCTCCCTTGTCGAATGCGGACGATACGAAATCATGCCCATCGCGCTGATTCTTGAGCGCCACGAACAGGTCGCCCGCCGTCAGCGTGCGCGTGTCGATCGATATACCGCTGACACCGGCGCGCGCTGCTGCTTCGCCCTCGGCCACACCCCCGGCTGCCGCAACCAGCGCATCGATCGTCCACAACAACTCAGCCATGCCCGGCTTCCCCAGCAATTGCCGCCCGGGCCACCTCATGGTCGGAAAACGGCAGAACCGTGTGACCGACGATCTGGCCGGTTTCATGGCCCTTGCCCGCGATCACCACCACGTCGCCGGCCCCGGCCATGCCGACCGCTGCTGCGATCGCCGCTTTTCGGTCGCCGATTTCGCGGGCTCCGGGCGCCGCCGCCAGGATCTCCGCCCGGATCGAACCCGCATCTTCCGTGCGCGGGTTGTCGTCGGTCACGATCACCACGTCGGCCTTTTCGGTGGCAATCCGCCCCATGATCGCCCTCTTGCCCTTGTCGCGGTCCCCGCCACACCCGAACACACAGATGAGCCGCCCCGTCACGAACGGGCGCACGCTGTCGAGCACCGCCTCCAGCGCTTCCGGCTTGTGAGCGTAGTCGACGACCACGATCCCGCCGCGCACCTCGCCGACCCGGTCGAGCCGGCCCGGCACACCTGCCAGGGTTTCCAGCGCTCCCAAGGCGTCTGCAGCACGCACACCCGCGGCCATCGCCAGGCCCGCCGCCGTCAACGCGTTCTCGACCTGATAGGCGCCGATCAGTGGCAGCCGCACGCGATACGTTTCGCCGTCCGCCGCAACGCTCAGCAATTGCGCGAAGCCATCGCGCGTGCACGCGGTGAGCCGCAGCGCGCTCCCGTCCCGGCCGACGGTCATCACGTCGAGCCCGCGCGCCCTTGCAGCATCCGCGACACGGTCCGACATCGCCCCGTCCGTGTTGATGACCGCCGGCTGCCCCGGTCGCATCAGCTCACTGAACAGGCGCATTTTTGCCGCGAGATACTCGTCCACGCTCGCGTGATAGTCCATGTGGTCGCGGCCGAGGTTCGTGAACGCAGCCGCGGTAAGGCGCACCCCGTCGAGCCGATGCTGATCAAGCCCGTGCGAGGACGCTTCGAAGGCCAGATGCGTGACACCTTCCTCCGCCAGATCGTTCAGCGTCTGGTGCAGCGACACCGGATCGGGCGTCGTCAGCGATCCGTAGACCGCCCCGCCCGGCTTCACCACACCGATCGTCCCGAGCGATGCGGCCGCGTGACCGCAGGCCGCAAAGATCTGGCGCGTGAAATCCGCAACCGAGGACTTGCCGCTCGTGCCCGTCACCGCGACGATCGTGCCGGGCTGTGCCGGATAGAAGCGCGCGGCCATCAGGGCCAGCGCACGCCGCGGATTGCTGGCCTCCAGAAGCGGAATCCGCAAACCCTCCGGAAGCATCGTTCCAGGCGCCGCCAGAACGGCAACCGCACCGCGCGCCGCCGCATCGCCGATGAAGCGCGCACCATCCACACGCACCCCCGGCAGGGCGGCGAACACGAACCCGGGCGCCACCTGCCGGCTGTCGGCCGTCAGTTCTCCATCCGCAGCCACTGGAACCAGATCGGG
>CAZDNY010000103.1:0-8825 GCA_964506885.1 uncultured Hyphomicrobiaceae bacterium
CTTCGGCTCGGAGACGGCACGCGTGCCGGTGATGCGCTGGATCACGTCGGGCGATCTCGATGTCGCCTGGTCGCTCAGGATAGACACGCTGACGGCTGTGATGCTGGTGGTGGTGACGACAGTCTCCGCGCTCGTCCACCTCTATTCCATCGGCTACATGCACGAGGACGACAGTCGGCCGCGTTTCTTCGCCTATCTGTCGCTGTTCACGTTCGCCATGCTGATGCTGGTGACGGCCGACAACCTATTGCAGATGTTCTTCGGCTGGGAGGGTGTCGGTCTCGCCTCCTACCTGCTGATCGGGTTCTGGTATCACAAGCCCTCGGCCAACGCGGCAGCGATCAAGGCGTTCGTGGTCAACCGGGTCGGCGACTTCGGCTTCGCGCTCGGCATCTTCGGCGTGTTCTTCATGTTCGGCTCGATCAGCTTCGATGCGATCTTCGAGGCGGCGCCCGGCGCCAAGGGCGCGACGATGAACTTCCTCGGCATGCAGGTCGACGTCATGACGACGCTGTGCCTGCTGCTGTTCATGGGTGCGATGGGCAAGTCGGCGCAGTTGCTGCTGCACACATGGCTACCGGACGCGATGGAAGGTCCGACGCCGGTTTCCGCTCTCATCCATGCGGCGACGATGGTCACGGCGGGTGTTTTCATGGTGGCGCGCTTGTCACCGCTGTTCGAGCAGGCGCCAGTGGCGCTGCAGGTGGTGACCTTCGTCGGCGCCTTGACGGCGTTCTTCGCGGCGACCGTGGGCCTCGTGCAAAACGACATCAAGCGCGTGATCGCCTATTCGACGTGTTCCCAGCTCGGCTACATGTTCGCAGCGCTTGGCGCCTCGCTCTATGGCGCCGGCATCTTCCATCTGTTCACGCATGCCTTCTTCAAGGCGCTGCTGTTCCTCGGCGCAGGCTCGGTGATCCATGCGATGCATCACGAGCAGGACATGCGCAACATGGGCGGGCTGGCGCCGAAGATCCGTATCACGTGGGTGATGATGCTGATCGGCACGCTGGCACTGACGGGCGTCGGTATTCCGCACGTGGCGGGCTTTGCCGGGTTCCACTCCAAGGACGCGATCATCGAGGGCGCCTACATGGCGCATATGCCCTATGACTATGCCTTCTGGCTGCTGGTCGTGGCGGCGTTCATGACGTCGTTCTACTCGTGGCGGCTCATCTTCATGACGTTCCACGGCAAGACGCGCGCGGAGCCGGATGTCTACAAGCACGCTCATGAAAGCCCGATGGTGATGCTGGTGCCGCTGGGCGTGCTGGCGGCCGGTGCGGTGCTGGCCGGGTTCGTGTTCGCGCCCTACTTCATCGGCGACATGATGACCGGCTTCTGGGGCACGTCGATCGCGCAGGCGGGCGGTGCGGTGGCCAACGCCACGGCAACGGCTGCGGGCGACGTCGCGCAGGCGATCGGCATGGCGGGACAAGCCGCTGGCGATGCAGCCTCTCATGCTGCCGGTGCGGCAGGACATGCGGCGGGCGAGGCTGCGGGGCAGGCCGCCGGCGCTGCCGGCCATGCCGCGGGGCAGGCCGCCGATGCGGCGCACGGGGCTGCCGGTGCTCATGGCGGCGGACACGGGCACCATCCGCCGACCTGGGTCGTGTGGTCGGCGACGATCGCGATGGCCGGCGGGTTCGCGCTGTCCTACCTGTACTACATCGCAGCGCCGTGGCTGCCTGAGGCGACGGCGAAAGCGTTCCGTCCGCTCTATCTGTTCCTGCTCAACAAGTGGTACTTCGACGAACTGTACGACTTCCTGTTCGTGCGGCCGGCCATGTGGCTCGGCCGGGCGCTGTGGAAGGGCGGTGACGGCGCGGTCATCGACGGGACGATCGACGGGACGGCACGTACGGTTGCCTGGACGACGGGCCGGGTGGTCAAGCTGCAGACCGGATACGTCTACCACTATGCGTTTGCCATGCTGATCGGGGTCGCTCTGCTCATCAGCTACTTCATCTTCGCCGGCGGGGTGACGAAATGAACCTGGCTACTCTACCCATCCTGTCGCTGCTGCTGATCCTGCCCGTTTTCGGCGCCCTGTTCATATCGTTCCTGCCGCAGGACGCAGTGCGCAATGCGCGCTACGTGGCGCTGTGGACGACGCTGGTCACGTTCGTGCTGTCGCTGTTCGTGTGGATCTCGTTCGACAAGGCGAACCCGGGCTTCCAGTTCGTCGAGGAATACGCTTGGCTCGGATCGATCAAGTACAAGGTCGGTGTCGACGGAATCTCGATGCTGTTCGTGATCCTGACCACGTTCCTGATGCCGCTGTGCATCCTGGCGTCCTGGGAATCGATCGAGAAGCGCGTCAAGGAGTACATGATCGCGTTCCTGGTGCTCGAGACGCTGATGATCGGCGTCTTCGTGGCGCTCGACCTGGTGCTGTTCTACCTGTTCTTCGAGGCAGGCCTCATCCCGATGTTCATCATCATCGGCGTGTGGGGTGGCAAGCGCCGTATCTACGCGAGCTTCAAGTTCTTCCTCTACACGCTGCTCGGCTCGGTCCTGATGCTGCTCGCCATGATGGCGATGTGGTGGCATGCCGGTACCACCGACATTCCGCAATTGATGGCGACGCAGTTCCCCGCCGACATGCAGTGGTGGCTGTGGCTCGCCTTCTTCGCGTCGTTCGCGGTGAAGATGCCGATGTGGCCGGTTCACACGTGGCTGCCCGATGCGCACGTGGAAGCGCCGACGGCGGGTTCCGTGATCCTGGCCGGCATCTTGCTGAAGATGGGTGGCTACGGTTTCCTCAGATTCTCGCTGCCGATGTTCCCGCTGGCCAGCGCGGAGCTGGCGCCGCTCGTGTTCGCCCTGTCGGTGGTCGCCATCATCTACACTTCGCTGGTTGCGCTGGCTCAGGAAGACATCAAGAAGCTCATCGCTTATTCGTCGGTCGCCCACATGGGCTACGTGACAATGGGTATCTTCACGTTCACGCACCAGGGCGTTGACGGGGCCATCTTCCAGATGCTGTCGCACGGCATCGTTTCTGCGGCCCTGTTCCTTTGCGTCGGCGTGATCTATGACCGCATGCATACGCGCGAGATCACCGCTTATGGCGGTCTGGTCGACCGGATGCCGATCTATGCGTTCTGCTTCATGGTGTTCACGATGGCCAACGTCGGTCTGCCGGGCACTTCGGGCTTCGTCGGTGAATTCCTGACGCTGCTGGGCGCATTCAAGGCGAATACGTGGGTTGCCGTGTTCGCGACCACTGGCGTCGTCCTGTCGGCGGCCTACGCGCTTTGGCTTTATCGCCGCGTGATCTTCGGCACGCTGGAGAAGCCCAGCCTGAAGGCGATCATGGACATGAACCCGCGTGAGATCATGGTGCTGGCGCCGCTGGTGTTCCTGACGATCCTGTTCGGCTTCTATCCGGCGCCGATCCTCGACGTGACGTCACAGTCGGTCAAGAAGCTGGTTGCCAACTACGAAGCGGCGATCCGAACCGCGGAGATGGAACAGAAGCGGGCATTGCCGTTCCGCATCGAACTGAGTGCGGCTGAGAACGCGGCCGGCCAGAAGGAGGCCAAGTGATGATCGACCTTCTGTCCTACGCAGCACTTCCGGAGATCATACTTGCGGTCGGCGCCATGGCATTGTTGATGCTCGGCGCGTTCCAGCCCGACACGGAAGAGACCGGTGTCACGGCGTCGTGGCTGGCGATCGGGCTGCTGGTCATTGCCGGAGCGGTGATGCTGCTCAACCCGAATGCGTCGGCTGGGCTGTTCAATGATGCCTTCGTTATCGACCGGTTTACGCGCTTCATGAAGCTTCTGGTGCTTATCGGCTCGGCCGGCGCGCTGCTGCTGTCGTTCCAGTCGTTCGGCGAAATGAAGCTCATGAAGTTCGAATACCCGGTGCTGGTGCTGCTGGCGACGGTCGGCATGATGATGATGATCTCGGCGAACGATCTCATCGCGCTCTACATCGGCCTGGAACTGCAGAGCCTCGCTCTTTATGTCGTTGCCGCGTTCCGGCGGGATTCGGTGCGCTCGAGCGAAGCGGGCCTGAAGTACTTCGTTCTGGGTGCGCTGTCGTCGGGCATGCTGCTTTACGGCGCTTCGCTGATCTACGGATTCACGGGCTCGACGAGCTTCCCGGTGATCGCCGGCGTCGTGCAGACGGCATCTAACGTCGGCGTGATCGTCGGCCTCGTGTTCATTCTGGTCGGCCTCGCGTTCAAGGTGTCGGCTGTGCCGTTCCACATGTGGACGCCGGACGTCTATGAGGGCGCGCCGACACCGGTGACGGCTTTCTTTGCCGCTGCGCCGAAGGTTGCGGCCATGGCGCTATTGGTGCGCACGCTGGCGGTCGCCTTCCCGGGCATCGCTCCGGCGTGGCAGCAGATCATCGTTTTCGTCGCCATCGCGTCGATGCTGCTCGGCTCGCTGGCGGCCATCGGCCAGACCAACATCAAGCGGCTGATGGCGTATTCGTCGATCGGCCACATCGGTTTCGCGCTGGTCGGGCTTGCCGCCAACAGCCAGGAAGGCGTGCAGGGCGTGCTGATCTACATGGCGATCTATCTGGTCATGACGCTCGGCACATTCGCCTGCATTCTGGCGATGCGCCGCAATGACGGGCCGGTGGAGGACATCGAGGAGTTGTCGGGGCTTGCGGAAAACAACCTGTCGATGGCGTTTGCGCTGGGGATGTTGATGTTCTCGCTGGCCGGCATTCCGCCGCTGGCCGGGTTCTGGGGCAAGTTCTACGTGATCGCCGCGGCCGTGAAGGCCGAGATGCTTCTGCTGGCAATCGTCGCGGTGCTGGCGAGCGTTGTGGCGGCCTTCTACTACATCCGCATCGTCATCGTGATGTTCGTTAAGGAACCCAAGGACAAGTTCGCCGCCATCGACGGCAAGGTGGGTGCGGTGATGGCGCTGGCGACGATCTTCGTCGTGTTCTTCATCATCTATCCCTCGCCGCTGGTCGAGGCTGCGGCGCAGGCGGCCAAGTCGCTGAGGCTGTGAGCGGATGACGGCGCCCGGCCACTGGACCGAGGCCACCTGGATCGAGCTCGACGAGGTCGATTCCACCAATGCAGAAGCCATGCGCCGTGCGCTCGATGGGGCGCGCGGACCGCTCTATGTGCGCGCCGAGCGCCAGACGGAGGGTCGCGGGCGTTCGGGCCGTTCCTGGGTGGTGCCTGAGGGCAATCTCGCCATGAGCCGGCTGGGGGTGGTGGGCTGCGCGCCGGCACAGGTGCCGCAGTTGTCGCTTGTTGCCGGGGTGGCGGTTCATCGGGCGGCAGCCTGGGCACTGGAGGGCGGCAAGGAGCCCAGCGGGCCGGGGGGCGGCCTCGTGCTCAAATGGCCCAACGATCTGATGCTCGATGGGGCCAAGCTGGGCGGCATCCTGATCGAGGGGACGCAGGTCGGCGCTGTGCTGATGGCGGTCATCGGCATCGGTCTCAATACGACGCTTGCGCCCGAGGTTGCGGGCCGGCGCACGGCAGCGCTGGCGCCGGCGGCGCCGCGCATGGGCTCACCGCGCGCATTCGCGAGCCTGGTGGCGCGTCACCTCGAAGAGGTACTGGAGCAATGGGACGACGGGCGCGGATTTGCGGCCGTGCGCGCGGCCTGGATGGCGGCGGCATCGCCGATCGGCAGCGAAATGTCGGTGGAGACGCCGCAGGGCCGCATCGCCGGGCGGTTCGGCGGGCTCGATTTCGATGGCGCCTTGCTGCTGCGTGACGATCAGGGGGGCGTTCACAGATACACATATGGCGATGTGACACTCGCATCGGAGCGGGAAATGTCCTAAGTGAGCCCGTTGAGTGTGTGAAAGCGACGGGGCCCATGGGGAAGACGAGCAAGACGGGAGGCGGCGGGCAGGTCGAACTGGTGCTGGTGGCGCTGGGCGGGCTGGGCGAAATCGGCATGAACGCCTATCTCTACGGGTATGGTCCGCCCAAGGCGCGTCAGTGGCTGCTGGTCGATCTGGGGATCACGTTTCCCGAGGGTGAGTTCGACCCGGGCGTCGATGTGATCCTGCCGGACCTGCGCTTTCTGGTCGAAGAGCGCAAGGCACTTGCCGGTATCCTGCTGACGCATGCCCACGAGGACCATATCGGCGCGGTGATCGACCTGTGGCCGCAGCTCGAGGCGCCGATCTATGCCACCCCCTTCACGGCCGGCATGCTGAGGGCCAAGTCGGCGGAGTTCGGCGGACGTATCAAGCTGCCGATCACAGAGGTGGCCCTGGGGGGCAAGGCCAAGATCGGTCCCTTCGAGATCGAACTGGTGACCATGTCGCACTCGATTCCCGAGCCCTCGGCGGTCGCCATCCGCACGCCGGCAGGACTGACGCTGCACACAGGCGACTGGAAACTCGACCAGACGCCTTATGTGGGTGATCCGCCCAATGAGACGCGGCTGGCGCAACTGGGCGAGGAGGGCGTGCGCGCTCTCATCTGCGATTCCACCAACGCGATGCGCGAAGGCCGCGCGCCGTCGGAGGAGGAAATCGCGCGGGCATTGGCCGAGATCGGCAAGAAGGCGCCCAGGCGCGTGGGCATCACCACGTTCTCCTCGAACGTGGCGCGCATCAAGGCGGTGGGCGATGCGGCACGGGCCGCCGGGCGCACGCTGGTGGTCGCCGGGCGGGCCCTGCATCGTGTCATCGCGGTGGCGCGCGAGACGGGCTATCTGCCGGAAGACTTCCGCTATGTCGATCAGCAGCAGTTCAAGTACATCGAACGCAGCGACGTCGTGCTGTTGTGCACAGGCTCCCAGGGCGAGCCGCGCGCGGCGGTCGCACGCATGGCCGACAACGAACATCCCGATATCGGTCTTGCGAAGGGCGATCTTGTGATCTTTTCTTCGCGCACGATTCCCGGCAACGAGAAGTCGGTGGGCCGGATCCAGAACGCGCTGACACGCATGGGCTGCGAGGTGCTGACCGATCAGGAGGCGCTGGTTCATGTCACGGGGCATCCGCGGCGCGACGAGCTCAAGCAGATGTATCAGTGGATCAAGCCGCAAGTGGCTGTTCCGATGCACGGAGAGGCGCGCCACATGAGGGCGCATGCCGAGCTTGCGCGCCAGTGCGGTGTGCCCTCGGTCGTCGTCGCCTTCAACGGCGAGATGGTACGGCTGGCGCCAGATGCGGCGCAGGTCATCGATGACGTCCCTGTCGGGAGGTTGTTCCGCGACGGCAGGCTGATCGTGCCGAGCGATACGGGGCCTGTTCGCAACCGGCGCAAGCTGGCTGTGGTCGGGATCGTCATCGTTGCAATCGCCATGACGCGCAAGGGCGAAGTGCTGAACGATCCGGAAATCGAACTCGACGGCGTTCCGGAGTTCGATGCGGAGGGCGAGGAGATGTTCGAGATCGTCGCCGATGCGGTTGACGGGACCTTGGACAGCATGCCGGCGCGCAAGCTCAAGGAGATCGAAGTCGTGCGCGAAGCGGTACGGCGGGCGGTCAGGGCGGCGGTGTTCGAGGTGTGGGGCAAGAAGCCGATTACGAAGGTACTGATCAACGTTATCGACGATTGAAGTACGGCCTGGGTGGTTGGCGGGTGCTTGCCATGTCAGAAATTCCAACCATATCGGGGAAGGCCCAGTCGGGCAGCATGCCTTATCGGCCTTGCCAGGCCTTCAGTTGAACACGACCAAGGAGCAGGAGATGATCGGACGCCTCAATCACGTGGCCATTGCGGTCAAGGATCTGGACAAGGCGGTTGCGACCTACCGCAATTCGCTGGGCGCGGAGGTCTCCGCACCGCAGGCGGAGCCGGATCATGGTGTCACGGTCGTATTCGTGACGCTGCCCAATACCAAGATCGAGTTCCTGGAACCGCTGGGCGAGAACTCTCCGATCGCCAAGTTCCTGGAAAAGAACCCGGATGGCGGCATCCATCACGTCTGCTACGAGGTTGATGACATCATCGCCGCACGCGATCAGCTCAAGGCCGCGGGTGCGCGTGTCCTGGGTGATGGAGAGCCCAAGATCGGTGCGCACGGCAAGCCGGTGTTGTTTCTGCACCCCAAGGACTTCCTGGGCACGCTGACGGAACTGGAGCAGGCGTGAGCGGCCCCGCTTTCTAGAACAGGGTTTGCGCATGAGCCTCGCCTTCGGCATCGCGATCTATTTCATCATCTGGTGGCTGACGCTGTTTGCCGTGCTGCCCTTCCATCACCGTTCGCAGGACGACGATGGGGAGGTCGTGCCCGGTACGCCGGAAAGCGCTCCGGTGCAGCCACGACTGGTGCGTATCTTCCTGATCAATACGGTCGTCGCGACGTGCGTGTTCGGACTGTTCTGGCTGGGCGTCACGCAGGGCTGGCTCGATCCAGAGACGTTCCCGTTCCAGGTGCCGGTGCGCGACATCACGCTGCCCGGCCCGTCTTAGAGATCTGCCCGGTGGAAAGCCTCAAAAAAGCAAAACGAGCAGGGCTCATCACCCTGCTCGTTCTGGTTCTTGCAGCCTCTGGCGCTGATCATGTCCCGTAAGCTTGTGATGGCGTCGTGTAACGCCGCATCAAGTCTCACCGGCCCGTCGCGCGAACAGAGCTGCTCGCAATGTTCAACGAACCCCCGCGAGGGTCCGTTCACTCCCTAGACCTGGGCCGATTTTCCATAACCGAGCATGGCTTCGACCCTTTTCGTGACGTTGACGCGCGCACCATAACCAAGCTGCGCCAGACTGTCACGTCCGATCAGCTATTTTTTGCAGCCGATCATCCCTTTTGATTACCAGGCGCGGTGGCGTCGGCCGCAGGGGTGTCTTCGGCCCATCCAATCCCCGCGCCTTCAAGGCTGGATATCGTGGCTGTCATGCTCGATTTGCCCGGCCTCGCGTA
>CAZDNY010000104.1:0-2124 GCA_964506885.1 uncultured Hyphomicrobiaceae bacterium
CCCCGGCGGAAAGTGCACCCCCGACCGTGGCAGCCACGAAAAGAGATCCGGTCTTCTGGCGATGGTATTGCGAAAGCGGAACGCTGGGCTCGCACTCCCAGGCCTGACCGGCGGCAATGCCGGAAGGCATGCCCGTAGCCTGCGCCAATGTCGTGAGCATAGGCGCAATACTTGAAGGCGCGCCAACAGCCCCGCGGGCCAGCGTCTCGAATGCGAGAACGATCAGCGCATCGCCTGCCAGAACCGCAATCGGCTCCCCGAACGCCGCATGCACCGAAGGCTTGCCTCGGCGGACTTCTGCGTTGTCGAAGCAGGGCAGGTCGTCATGGATCAGCGAGGCACAATGCAAGAATTCGATCGCTGCCGCCATCGAATCGGTCAAGATCTGCTGTGTGGCACCACACGCACCGGCCACCGCCAGACACAGGTGTGGCCGCACCCGCGCACCGCCGGGAAGCACGGCGTAGCGCATCGCGTCGCCCAGAAGCCGCGGCGCGCCCTTGAGGGTCGCATGATCGAGAGAACGCTCGATTGCCCGTTCGATACGCGCCGTGGCATCCATAATGACCTCGCCAGTGTCTAGCTTTTTAGACTTGCAATGGTGTCCACTAATATAGACACTCAACGCGGTGCATTTCAACGCCATTCGCATGTGGGGCAAAACGCTTGGCAGAACCGAAAGCCATCGTGGTCGGCGCGGGCATCGGCGGCCTCGCCGCCGCGACGGATCTCGCGCGCTCGGGATTTGAGGTTCTCGTGCTTGATCAGGCGTCAGGTCCCGGCGGCAAGCTGATCCCTGTGCGTATCGGCGAGGCGCTGCTCGATGCGGGACCGACCGTGTTCACCATGAAATGGGTGTTCGAGGCCCTGTTCGAGGATGCAGGCAGGTCATTCGACGGCGACGTACCCAACCGCCCTCTCGATCTTCTGGCACGCCACGCCTGGCACGATGGGACCAACCTCGACCTTTTTGCCGATATCAACCGCACGAGCGACGCCATCGCCCGCTTCGCCGGCCCCGAGGCCGCCCGCGGCTTTCTCGCTTTCTGCAAGCGCGCTCATCAGATCTATCGCACGCTCGAAGGGCCATTCATCCGCTCCCAGCAGCCCACACCCATATCGCTCGCCCGCGGCGCCGGGATCGCTGGACTGGGAGACCTGTGGCGCATCTCACCGTTCACGACACTTTGGCGTGCACTTGGCGACCACTTCGCCGATCCGCGCCTGCGTCAGCTGTTTGGACGCTACGCCACCTACAACGGCTCCTCGCCCTTCCTGTCGCCCGCCACCTTGATGCTCATCGCCGACGTCGAGCAGCAAGGCGTGTGGAGCATCGACGGTGGCATGCACCACCTCGCGCGAGCCATCGAGGCGCTTGCGAAACGGCACGGCGCCCGCTTTCGCTACGATGCACCCGTTCGGGAGATCATTGTCTCAGCGGGGCGCGCCGTCGGGGTGCGGTTGTTCGATGGCGATGAACTGATCGCCGACGCCGTTATCTTCAACGGCGACGCCGCTGCGTTGGGGGCCGGCCTGCTTGGTGCTTCCGCACGGAAGGCTGCAAGCGATGTCGCACCCGCCGACCGCTCGCTATCGGCCGTGACATGGCTTGTGCTCGCAGAGGTCGAAGGCTTTCCGCTGGCACGCCATAATGTCTTTTTCTCGCGCGATTATGCGCACGAATTCGAGACGATCCTGACCCGCCGACGTCTGCCTGATGATGCAACGATCTACATCTGCGCTCAGGACCGTGACGGCGGAGTTACCGCATCGTCGACCACCGGCGCGCACACGGCACAGTACGCAAAGGAACGCCTTCTATGCCTGATCAATGCCCCCGCCGACGGCGACCGCCGCCCATTCGGACCCGAGGAGATCGAGCAATGCCAAGCCAACATGATCGCCAAACTGCAGCTTTCGGGCCTGACGCTGAGGATAAGACCGGAGCAAATGGTCATTCGTACGCCTCGCGACTTCGCGAAAGCCTATCCAGCGACGGGCGGCGCGCTCTACGGTCAGGCCTCGCACGGATGGAAAGCCTCGTTCAGCCGGCCGGCGGCGGCGACCCGCCTTCCCGGGCTCTATCTGGCGGGCGGCAGTGTGCATCCGGGAGCCGGCGTCCCG
>CAZDNY010000104.1:2135-8776 GCA_964506885.1 uncultured Hyphomicrobiaceae bacterium
TCGGGCCGGATCGCGGCGCAACGCCTGATCGCGGACCTGACTTCGCGGCGCCGGTAGTCGGCAACGGCTACGCCTGGTGGTACGTCGACGCGTTGAGCGACGATGGCCGCCACGGCTTGACGATCATCGGCTTCGTCGGCAGCGTGTTCTCACCCTATTATGCAATGGCTCGCCGGCGTTCGGCTTGCACTGACCCCCAAAACCACGTCGCCATCAATGTCGCGCTTTACGGACCGGCCAGACGTTGGGCGATGACGGAGCGCGGCCGCACCGCTCTGACGCGTGAGACACACCATCTCCAGATCGGGCCCAGCGCGATGTCATGGCAGAACGGTGACCTGGTCATCGACGTCGAGGAAGTCGCCGTTCCCCTTCCCGCGCGGATCAAGGGCCGTGTGCGACTCAGGCCTGAAACACTTGTGGAACAGAGCTTCGCCATCGACGGTGCTGGTCGTCATTTCTGGCGTCCGATTGCCCCGCGCGCCAGCGTCGAAGCTCGATTTGAGCACCCCGAGCTCACTTGGCGCGGACACGGCTACTTCGACCACAACATTGGTAGCGAGCCGCTCGAAGATGCGTTTCGCAGCTGGGACTGGTCGCGCGCCGCCACTCCGCAGGGAAGCTTCATCATCTATGATGCCATGCCGCGCGAGATCTATAACGCCCCGGCCGCCCTTGGACTATCCATATCCAAAGCAGGCGACATCGCGCACACGGCCTTGCCCCCCCGCGAGAACCTCGGCTCAACTCTATGGAAGATCAGGCGGGCCACGCGCTGCGACGAGCATGCGCAACCACGCGTGTTAAGCACGCTCGAGGATACACCCTTCTATGCCCGCTCACTGATCGAGACACGGGTTGCGGGGCGACGCCTCGACGCGTTTCACGAAAGTCTCGATCTCGACCGCTTCAAGCGCACAATCGTGCAGGCAATGTTGCCCTTCCGCATGCCGCGCCGCGCCCGCTGGCCTTCATGATGCGGGCCCGTCGTCGTCTCGATCCGCCTCATGTCCGGCATCCTTGCGCCCGCCCCCGACACGGTTTGCATGACGCTCGAGGATCCACCAGCCCACACCAAATGCGATCACCACGAAGAATTCGAGAAATGCCAGAGGATTGATGTTCCAATCCATGGATCGGCCTTCATACTTTGCGGGTGCCGCTCACTTGGGCGCGTGATCGTCGTGGCGCCTTCCTTTGCCCGGGTCCGCTCTGGTGGCTCGGTCTTCTCTCAAGGACCGGCGGACCCGCACGAGTTCCCAGATGGCGAGCACGAGAACCAGACCGAACACAAGCACCATCTCGATCAGGCCATACGCGGCAGTGTCAATCGCCAGGAGGCTCATGCGCCGGTCTCATGAATCGATGAAAGCCGCCCCGTCACGTGCCAACGCTCTCGTGCAGGGCACGCGCGTCGAGACCGAGCACCCGCGACACCTCCGCAGCAATCGCTCTGGCGTCGAGGCCCGCCGCCGCATACATGCGCGCAGGCTTGTCGTGGTCGATGAAGCGGTCCGGCAACACGAGGCTGCGGACCTTGAGCCCGCGCTCGAGCAGCCCATGCATAGCCAGATATTGCAGCACATGGCTGCCGAAGCCGCCGACCGCACCCTCCTCGATGGTGATGAGCAGCTCGTGTTCGCGGGCCAGACGCGCGATGAGTTCGGTGTCGAGCGGCTTCATGAAACGGGCATCAGCAACCGTCACACCGACACCGAGCCGCTCGAGTGCGTCAGCGGCTGCCAAAGATTCGCCAAGCCGCGTCCCCAACGACAACAGCGCAACCTTGGCGCCTTCGCGGATCACTCGACCCTTGCCGATTTCCAGCACCTCGCCGGCCTCGGGCAAGGTCACGCCGAGACCTTCTCCGCGCGGATACCTGAACGCACTGGGCCCGTCGTCGATCGCCGCTGCTGTCGCAACCATGTGGACCAGTTCCGCCTCGTCCGACGGCGCCATGATGACGATACCCGGCAGACAGCCCAGATAGACGAGATCGAAGCTGCCCGCATGCGTCGGCCCGTCAGCTCCGACAAGCCCCGCGCGATCGATCGCAAAACGCACCGGCAGGCGCTGGATCGCAACATCGTGGACAACCTGATCGTAGCCGCGCTGCAGGAATGTCGAATAGATCGCGGCAAACGGCTTCAATCCCTCTGTTGCAAGACCAGCGGCAAAAGTGACCGCATGCTGCTCGGCAATTCCCACGTCGAACATGCGCTCGGGGAATGCATCTGCAAAGCGGTTCAATCCGGTGCCTTCGGGCATGGCTGCGGTGATCGCGACGATCGCGTCGTCCCGGCGTGCTTCAGCCACCAGCGCATCGGCAAACACGCGCGTGTAACTTGGCGCCTTTGCCTTCGCCTTCACCTGCGCGCCAGTCATGACGTCGAATGGCGCGACACCGTGATATTTGTCGGCTGCCGCTTCGGCCGGCGCATAACCCTTGCCTTTCTGCGTTACGACATGAATGAGGATCGGTGCCTGGGTTGCATCGCGTGCATTCTCAAGCACGGGGATCAACTGCTCCAGATCGTGCCCGTCGATCGGTCCGATGTAATAGAAGCCGAGTTCCTCGAACCAGAAGCCGCCGGACCAGTAGGTACGAGACATCTCCTCCATGCGTGCCGCGCGACGCTCCCAGCTCTTGGGCAGCTTGCGCACCAGCTTCTTCGCAGAATCGCGCAAATGAAGATACGTCGCGCCCGACGCAACACGCGTGAGATAGCGTGACAACGCCCCAGTCGGCGGCGCAATGGACATGTCGTTGTCATTGAGGATCACGATGAGGCGGGCATCGCGCGCACCGGCATTGTTCATTGCCTCATAGGCCATGCCCGCGGACATGGCACCATCGCCGATGACAGCGATAACGCTATTGTCGCCCTGCTTGAGATCGCGCGCCACGGCCATGCCCAGTCCCGCCGAAATCGACGTCGAAGAATGCGCCGTCCCGAAGGGATCGTAGACGCTCTCCGCCCTCTTGGTGAAACCCGACAGTCCGCCGCCCTGGCGCAGCGTCCTGATCCGATCGCGTCGGCCGGTCAGAATTTTGTGCGGATAGGCCTGATGCCCGACATCCCAGATGATGCGGTCGCGCGGCGTATCGAATACGTAGTGCAAGGCTAGGGTCAACTCCACGACGCCCAGACCTGCACCTAGGTGGCCACCGGTTACCGAAACCGCATCGATCGTCTCGGCGCGAAGCTCATCGGCGAGCTGGCGCAGATCCTCCTGCGGGAGCTTGCGCAACTCTTCGGGCGTCGGCACACGGTCGAGCAGCGCGCGACGTGGAATGGCGGGAGGATCGGTGCGCATGTTCATGTCTGACCTCCAGACTCTTCAACCTGTCATCACGACGCGGGCCCACGACACAACACGGTCGGTCGTGCAGACCGCCTGCATCAGCGCGCCTCGGGCGCCAATTCCATGCCCGGCTCGATCGACCGCATGCCGCTGGTGTGCAACTGCCGCTCGTAGCGTTCAAGCCGCTCGAACAGATCGATCACCCAGACGATGCGTGCGGCCAAGTTCCACCAGGCCGGAGCCTGGTGTGCGGGTTCTTGCGTTCCGCTGGCATCAGCATTTGCCGGAACGCGCGTTAGGAAACGGGCGGCCTGAACGACGACGTCGTCACGGCTCGGTTCGACATGCCCCGGTGTTGCATAGGCCAGAGAAAGGAGTGCGAGCTTGCGCGACGTGGGAACGACAGCACGCTGCGACACCGAATCGTAGCCGACGCGAGCGAGATACGAGCCGATTTCTGCGTAAAGCAGCCGCGCGGCACGAATGCCGGGACGGCACGCACGCGGCAGGAAAGCGAAACCTTGTTCGGAACGGCGATAAAGCCGATCAGCCTCTCCCAGCAGCCGTGCCACGACCGCGCCGATACGTTCATCAAAGGCCGGGTTCGCGAGAAAGCGATCAGGATTTACACCAGCCTCCTCGAGCCAAGCTGTGGGCAGATACAAACGCCCGTGTGCGGCATCCTCGCCGACGTCACGGGCAATGTTGGTCAGTTGCATGGCGATACCGAGGTCGCACGCGCGCGCCAGCGCATGCGGCTCGCGCGTGCCCATGACCATCGCCATCATAACGCCCACGGTCCCCGCGACGCGCGCCGCATACGCTTCCAGATCGCCGAGCGTCTCATAGCGGCGACGTTCGAAATCCCAGACGAAGCCTTCGATCAACGCCTCCGGAACGGTCTTTGGAATCTGGAATCGTTTCACTGTCTCGGCAAAGGCGCGGTCGGCCGGACATGAAAACGGGCGCCCCTGATAGGCCAGGTCGATGCGCCTGTGCAGATCGGCCAGGACCACGTGCGCGTCACCGCCCATGTCGACGGCATCATCGGCGAGCCGGCAGAACGCATAAAGCGCCGTCGCCGGCTCGCGCACGCGCCGCGGCAGGAGGAAGGACGCGGCGTAAAACGTCTTCGATCCGTTCTTGAGGAGCGCACGGCAGGCGGCGATATCGGCCGCCGCACCAGGATTGATATCAAGCGATGGCTGAAGCATGCGGCACCACGATGTCGAGAACTTTTGCAGAAGACAGGACTCCGGGAACACCGGCGCCAGGGTGCGTTCCTGCACCAACGAGATAGAGACGCTCGATATCCTCGCTGCGGTTGTGCGGCCGGAACCAGGCGCTCTGCCAGAGCACCGGTTCCATGGCGAATGCCGCTCCCTTGAAGGACAACAAGCGCTTGTGGAAGTCGTCAGGCGTCATGATGCGCGACGTCACCACACTTTCATCAAGGCCGGGGAGCAACGTCTGCGACAAAGCCGCCGCGATTTTCCTGCGATAGGGTTCGGCCTGCCGCGCCCAGTCTATTCCGCTGTCAAGATTGGGCACCGGAGCCAGTGCGTAAAACGTATCGCAACCCGGCGGCGCGAGGCTCGGATCCGTGGCTGTGGGCCGATGTAGATAGAGACTGAAATCGTCGGCGAGGACCTTGGCCTTGAAAATGTCGCGTAGCAACTCACGGTAGCGTGGACCCATCAGGATCGTATGGTGGCCAACCTCCTCGAAACGCCGATTGGTGCCGAAATACCAGACGAACAGACTCATCGAATAGCGCGCCTTCTCGATCCGGCGGTTGGTCCAATGGGTGCGCGCGCCCGACGGCACCAGATAGCGATAGGTCCACGACGCATCCGCATTGGACACGACGACATCGGCTTCGATCACCTCGCCGCCGGCAAGTCTTACCCCATGCGCACGGCGTTCCCTGACGAGGATTTCCCGCACTTCCGCGTCATAGCGGATCTCGTTGCCCTGGCCCGCAATCAACCCGGCGAGGCCTTCCACGAGGCGGCCGGTTCCACCCATGACGAAGTGCACGCCCCACTTTTGCTCGAGGTGCGAAATGAGCCCGTAGATCGCGGGAACGCTGAACGGGTTTCCTCCAACGAACAGCGGATGGAAACTCAAAACAGTTCTCAAACGAGGATCGCGCACATACTTGGCCGCAAGGCTATGCAGCGTCCTGTAACTCTCAAGCCGGATGAGATCGGGTACAACGCGCACCATATCGCGCCAAGACTGAAACGGCACCGCGCCGAGCTGCTCGAAGCCGACACGATAGATCGCCTCGGCGGCCGCCATGAAGCGCTCGTAACCCTCGACATCGTCCGCAGACAGGCGCGCCACCTCGGCACGCATGGCCTTGCGGTCATCCGAGCAGGAGAACGTTGCACCATCGCTGAAACGGATCGTGTAGAACGGCGACAACGGGATTAAAGTCACGTCATCAGCAAGCCGGCGTCCGCAAAGTGCCCACAGTTCGTCGAGCAGAAACGGCGCTGTGATAATCGTCGGCCCGGCGTCGAAGGTGAAGCCATCCTGGCGGAATACATTCGCGCGACCGCCCGGTTGATCGAGCCGCTCCACAACGGTCACACGATAGCCCCGCGCGCCAAGCCGTACCGCGGCTGCCAACCCGCCCAGACCGCTGCCGATGACAACCGCATGGGGCGACGCCCCCGACCGGGCCTGCGTGGACGGCATATGCGGAGCGCGTGTCAACATAACTAGACACTCTAATACCGCTACGCAGATGTACGCAAGTGAATAAGCGGCGCCCGGCAAGATCGCCGATCAATTCGATGCCAGGTCGGGCAGCTCCACTCCGGCCTGCTGCGCCTGCCTTATGATCACATTCACAATCTCGTCCGGCCGCTCCTCGTGCGCCAGATGGCCGAGGCCGCGCAAATAGAGGACGCGCGCATCAGCCACGAGCTTTTCCACATCGAAGGCTTTTTCAGCAGGCACGGCATCGTCATTGCCGGCGGCAACCAGGACAAGCCGCACACCCAGGTTGGGAAGATCGCTCGCCAGCGCTGCCAGATCCCACTGCGCCATCATGTCGAGCGTGGCGGCCACGTGAGCCGGGTTGGCAAACAGACGTTGATATAGGTCCACCTGACGCGCATCGAGTTTGGAACCCGTCCCAGCCAGGACACGCGCAACGGCCCTATGGTCGCGGCCGCGCCGCGACACCAGCTGCGGAACAAGGCTCGTGTGTGCCACGAGCTTTGCAAGCGGCGAGAACACGCGCCCCGCGAAGCCGGAGCAGGGCAGCAGCGCACCGCTGCGGCTGATGACGACCTTGGGGGGGACCGTGCCATCGCGGGTCA
>CAZDNY010000105.1:0-8758 GCA_964506885.1 uncultured Hyphomicrobiaceae bacterium
ATGGGGTGAGATACCCGGGACAGACCCGGGCGTCAACCGCAAAACCGCTATTTCTTGGGCGCTTCGGCCTTCGAGTCGGCGCCGGCCTCGGCGGTGTCCTTGGGGTTTTCGGCTCCGGGAAGCGCCATCACGGTCGAAATCGGCGGGCCGGACTTCACATACTCGGCGATCACCTGCTTGACCTGCTGGGCCTGTTCGGGCGAACAGGACTGGACCGGCGACTTGCGCTCCTCGACGACGACCTGCTTGTCGCCCTGCTTCTCCACCAGCTTGATCTTGCCCGTCAGCAGCATCACGGTCGTCAGATGCAGCTGGTTGATATAGATCATCTGCTGCTCGGACCACTTCTTCTTGTCGTCCTCACGCTTCATCAAGGAGCGATAATTGGCGACCTGATCTTCGGCAAGGTTGCAGACCTGGGCGTGGGCCGAAATGCGACCGACGCGGATGATCTCGCGCGCCACGTCGACCGGCACCAAAACCTCGTCCTTCTTCTTCTTGTCGACCTGGACGATCTCGCCGTTGGGCTTGGTGAACTGTGCAGGCACCAGGGACCAGGCGTACTCCATGAATGTCCGGACCGACTTCTCGCTGAGTTCCTTGGCCGAGGCGTTACCCGGCGCTCCAGCAGCGACCGCCACTGCCAGGGCAAGTGCCGGCAAGGCCGCGAGTGTCCCCGTTTTTGCCATGTTCCGCATCTCCGTTATCCCGTATCGGGTTCGGCCCGCTTCCGATTGGGGCCTCCTACCGCCAGGTGTTTATCGAATTCTTTGCCCGACGACAGGTCCCCGGCGCCACTCTGTCCACAACGGCGCGGCCTGTCGTACGCTCAAGTTGCATCGCTCGGCTGAAAACGTGTCGCGAATAAGGCGGCCTATGTGGACGACTCACTCGAGTTGCGCCTGCCACGCGTCAGCGTTGCAACAATGCCACGTAGGGTGCGAACCTCCTGGGCCGTGAGGCCCGCGCGCAGGAACATCGCGCGCAGGTTGCGGGAGGTGACGTGGCGGCGCTCGGGCGGGGTGAAAAAGCCCCGGGCTTCCAGTTCACCTTCGATGTGCTCGAAGAAGCGCTCGATTTCGATATGCTTGGCCGGCACGTCGTGGCCCAGGTGCAAGCCGGAGGAAATGCGCCGGTCGTTCTCGGTCTTGCGGCCGAGCGTCGCCTCCTCGCCCGAGCGCAGCCAGGCATAGCCCTGCAGCAGCACCGCCTGGGCAAGGTTCAACGATGCGAACTTGGCATTCACCGGAATCATCACGACGGCATCGCAGTCGGCCACCTCATGTGTTTCCAGGCCGTTGCGCTCGCGACCGAACAGCATGGCGCAGCGCTGGCCCTCGCCGATGCGCCGGCGCAGTTCGGCGGCGGCTTCCTCCGGCGTCAGGATGGGTTTTCTCAGATCACGCTGGCGCGCGGTGGTTGCGACGACGTAGTTGAGGTCGGCAATGGCGTCCGACAGATTGTCGTGAAGGCCCGCGCCATCGACGATCGCGGCCGCGCCTGAGGCCACCGCGCGCGCCTTCTCCGACGGCCAGCCATCGCGCGGGTTGATGACGCGCAATTCGTCCAGACCGAAGTTGGCCATGGCGCGCGCCACCATGCCGACGTTCTCGGCAATCTGCGGCTCCATCAGGATGACGGCGGGGCCGGACTGGTCGGCGAAGGCCGGATCGAAAAGCTTTGCGGTCGTGCGCAGCCCGTATCGCACCTTGCGCAGGACGCGGCGCGCCCAGAACCAGTATTCCTCGCCCATATAGGTGCGCGCCAGGTGATTGAGCGAGGGCACGTCCATTGGCTCGCCGTCGCCGCCGGAGATCTTGAGACCGGTCGCGGCGGCGCTGATCTGGCCGAACCGGCGGCAATAGTCGTCAAGGGTGGCGATCCCGTCGCGCTGGGTCGCCAGACGGCAGCCCGGGCAGACCGCATCATCGGCCTCGCAGCGGCGCTCGGCGCAGTAGATCATGACCTGTTCGAGATCGTCGCGGGTGAGGTTTGCAGGCGTGCCAGGGCCGAGGACGCTGTCGATTCCGTCCTCGTGGGCGCGGTGGACGATGGCGGCGACGGTCCGTTCCGGTAGAGACGCGCCGTCGGCCTGCGCGAGGCACGGCGCGCCGGCCTCAAACGTGATCGTGCCGCTCGTGTCCGCCTGTCCCACTGTCCTGCCATGCTCCTGATCATCGTTGCGGTGGGCCAGAAACCATCCCAGCCGCCGTCTGGCAAGCGGGGCAGTCCCCTCATCCCTTCCGCTGACTTGTTGCGCTGCGGCAACCTGTCTATGGTGCCGCCGCTTCATTTAAACCCGCCCGAACAGCCGAGGTAGTCAAATGCAGAAGATCAAGGTGGAAGGTACGGTCGTCGAGATGGACGGCGACGAGATGACCCGCATCATCTGGCAGTTCATCAAGGACAAGCTGATCCACCCCTACCTCGACATCAACCTGGAGTACTACGACCTCGGCATCGAAGCCCGTGACAAGACCAACGATCAGATCACCATCGATGCGGCCAATGCGACCAAGAAGCACGGTGTGGCGGTCAAGTGCGCGACGATCACGCCTGACGAGGCGCGCGTCGAAGAATTCGGCCTCAAAGAAATGTGGAAGAGCCCCAACGGCACGATCCGCAACATCCTGGGCGGCGTCATCTTCCGCGAGCCCATCATCTGCCGGAACGTGCCGCGGCTGGTGCCCGGCTGGACGCAGCCGATCATCGTCGGCCGTCATGCGTTCGGCGACCAGTATCGCGCGACCGACTTCAAGTTCCCAGGCAAGGGCACGCTGACCATCAAGTTCGTCGGCGAGGACGGGGCGGTGATCGAGAAGGAAGTGTTCAAGTCGCCGGGCGCGGGCGTGGCGATGGCCATGTACAATCTCGACGAGTCGATCCGCGACTTCGCGCGCGCGTCGATGAACTATGGCCTGACCCGCAACTACCCCGTCTACCTGTCGACCAAGAACACGATCATGAAGGTCTACGACGGGCGCTTCAAGGACATCTTCCAGGAGGTGTTCGACGCGGAGTTCAAGGCCGAGTTCGACAAGCGCGGCCTCGTCTACGAGCACCGCCTGATCGACGACATGGTGGCCTCGGCGATGAAGTGGTCGGGCGGCTATGTGTGGGCGTGCAAGAACTACGACGGCGACGTGCAGTCCGACACGGTGGCGCAGGGCTTCGGTTCGCTCGGCCTGATGACCTCGGTGCTGATGACGCCGGACGGCAAGACCGTGGAAGCGGAAGCCGCGCACGGCACGGTGACGCGCCACTACCGCGAGCACCAGAAGGGCAAGGAGACGTCGACCAATTCGATCGCGTCGATCTTTGCCTGGACGCGCGGGCTTGCGCATCGCGCCAAGCTCGACAACAACGAGGCGCTGAAGACGTTCGCCGCAACGCTGGAGAAGGTCTGCATCGACACGGTCGAGAGCGGCCACATGACGAAGGACCTGGCGCTGCTGGTCGGCGCCGACCAGAAGTGGCTGTCGACCACCGGCTTCCTCGACAAGGTCGACGAGAACCTGAAGAAGGCGATGGGCGCGGCGTAAGCTGCGTTGTCGATGTGCGAAACGAAAAAGGCCCGGCGGCCAGTCTGCCGGGCTTTTTGCTGCGTGAACGGAGATCGGGGTTGCCGCGGGTGACGCGCGTGTGCAGATTGGCGCGCATGACGAAAACGAAACCGCCAGCCGACATCTTCGACCGCGCGAGCCTGATTGCCGAGGTCGAGCGCGGTACCCAGTTCAAATACGTCTTCTTCTGGGGGCACACCGGCGCTGCCGACCGGGTCGGCACGTTCGTCTTCAGCCAGTGGCGCGAACCCGCTGCCTTCACGCTCGACGGCGTCACCTACGCGACCGCCGAGCACTACATGATGGCGGAGAAGGCGCGCCTGTTCGGGGATGAGGCATTGCGCGCGCAGATCATCGCTGCGCGCTCGCCGGGGGCGGCCAAGGCGCTGGGGCGGGAAGTTGCAGGTTTTAGCGACGACCTTTGGGAAGCGCACCGGTTCGACATCGTGGTGGCCGGCTCGGTGGCCAAGTTCGGGCAGATCCCGGCGCTGAAAACCTATCTGTTGGAAACCGGCAACAAGGTTCTGGTGGAAGCCGCACCGCGCGACCGCATCTGGGGCGTTGGTCTGGCACGCGATGACGAACGCATCCTCGACCCTCGAACGTGGCAGGGCGAGAACCTCTTGGGCTTCGCGCTGATGAAAGCGCGGGCGATGCTGCGGGATGGAGCTTGAGCAACGGGAGTCGCCCCAGAATCTCCCGCACGCTTACGTTCTCTTCACCATGACGCGGCATGATGGGCGCTCACGTCGAGCGTCTTCAAGTTGCGTATCCCATGACCGAGATCCTCGCCCAGTTGGGCGCAATCATCTTCCAGGCCGGCGCTTTCGCAGCTCTCGTGGTTGCCACGCCCGCGTTGTATGGTCTTGTCATTGCGATGCGCCGCTGGTGGCTGGTGGTCGCCGCTGCCTTGTTCCTGCTCGGTCTGGTCGGACGCATCACATTCGATCCCGCGATCTCAGAAGCGATCAGCCACCTGCCAGAGGCTATGGCGCCGAGTACTGCGGGCTACGCCATGGTGGCGGTGAGCTACGTGCTGCTGGCGGTGATCGTGCGCCTTTCGACGCTGCGGCTCGAATGGCTCGGCTGGAAGCGCAAGTCGATCAAGGATATCCACGTCATCGGCTATCTCGCGCCGACGGTGGCGGCTGTGGCACTGATGCTGCCGATCTGGTGACCCGGTCGCCATCACACCGGAATGAGCGCAGACCTCCGGCTTGACTTTTGTCAGGTCGGCCCGGCGCCCATCGGGTTAATCGGCGCTGCAGGCAGATCCACCTGACAGGGGCGCCATGAAAGAACCGTTCGATATCTTCCTGGTCTGGTCGGAGCGGACGCTGCACGTTCCGGCCGACAAGACCGCGCTCAAGGTGTTGCAGGAGGCGGGCGTTCCCATCGACATGGGTTGTGAGAACGGCGAATGCGGCACCTGCGCCACGGAGTACGTCGAGGGCGACGTCATCCACAACGACTACTGCCTGACGGAGGCGACACGCCAGCACGAATTCTGCCCGTGTGTCTCGCGCGCCAAGGGACGGCTGGTGCTGCCGTTCTGATCGAAGGGAAGCGCGCTGCTGCCCGATCGGTCCTTCGGGCCGATCGTCTTCACGGTCTTTCGGGCTGCTCGCCCTTCTCGTCGCTTGAACCGCCCCATTCAGCGCTGACCATCCGCTGGGTACCGCCGCGCTTGACGTCCTGATCGGAGAAATAGGGCAATCGCACGCTCAGTTCGACCGGATCGCGCGTCTTCTTGAACAGGCGATCGATGATGCCGAGGCTTTCCTCGATCTTGAGTCTCGGATCAAGGGTCAGATTGAACGTGCCCTTTTCCGATACCAGTTTCGGCCAAGCCGATCCCTTATTGTAGAACAGGATCGTCCCGGTATAGGTGCCACGGCCCGGAACCGATATTGGTGCGAAGGGTGTTTTCGGGCGGTCGACACGCTCGAATGAGCGCGCGTTCATATCGTAACGGCCGGGCGGCACGAAGAAGCTGCCGTCGACGGTATAGGCCGAATAAAAGTCGCGCTCCATGCCGCCGTTGTTGGCCTTCACGCGCAAATCTAGCGAGAGCACCGCGCCATCGCGGGCCCCCTGATTGGAGATCGTGACGGGGAGTGCGAAGACCTCCGCGTTATCGCCGTCGCGTGTGTAGTGGACGACGGGCGAAAGATAGAATTGCAGATCCGGCTGCTTGAGCGACGTTTCCCACAGCGAGAAGGCGGAGAACGCCAGCGCCACCAGCGAGACGAGTGCGGCGATCCAGTTGGACAGTGAGTGTGAACCGTGGGCGCGACCGGCCTCGACAGGATGGGCTGCCGCCTGCGCGGCATTGTGGGCGACATTGTCAGGTGCATTGGGATCGAGCCGCCCGCCCGTCCACGTGTTCTTGGTCATGACGCCCCCGGCGTGATCGAGCCCCCGCTCCGCATCTGGCAAGGATTGAAACCGGGCAAATCAGGCGCTGGTGAGGCATCAGGCGCGTTGACGCAAATGGATCAGTGCACGATGGCCATCCAGTACGCGAGCGATTTCAGAATGCGCCCGTCCTCATAAAGACCGGAGTGGCGCAAACCGCGCTTGGCATCGTCATCGGCCGTAAAAGGGACTTCCCTATGCCTGTTCGACTTCGCCTTGGGCACACTGGCCGTTGGCCCGACACTGATGTCGATATGCGCGTGGATGGAGGGCCGCTCCCAGCCGAAGCCGGCGGGATGTCCGCGCAGGAACGACAAGACGTAGCGGGTGCTCATGATAGCCAGCCAGGCAACGGCGGCACTGATCATGATCCCTCCAAGTATGTATGTCGCCCAGTCGTCGTAGGTCTTGGGATCGATACCGGTCAGATCGGTGATGGGCGCGTTGAAGATGCCCACGAAGAAGACCAGCATGAAAGCCAGTCCCATTACCGGGAAGCCGACCTCCTTGAACCAGTCGACCAACTTGTTGGGAAGCGCGCTCGTCTGCTGCAATGCGCCGAGCACCCGACCCGCCTCGTCGCCGGGATAGACGAAACTCAAGATCGATGTACGCGGCATCGGCTTCAGCGCCAGGGCATTGCCAAGCTTCATCGCGGCACGGCGCGCGCTGATCGGGAAGGTGATGGTTGCAATTACTTTCGGCAACCACTGTCCAAGAACAGACCAGACAGTCAAACCGGCCACAACGGCGCTCACCCCGCCCCACGTCCCCCAGGATTCAACCTGCGAGAAGACCGTGAAGGCCGTCATGAGACCGACGATCAGACCCAGTAGCCAGCCGAGCGCCCCGGGCCAGAACCCCTCCTCCCTGTCGGTGCGCAAGGACGCCTCGTTGGCGTTGACAAGGTAGTTTCTGACCTTGGCGGTGATGAACGGCGTGCCGAGCGTCGCGATACCGGTTGCATGATGCTGGGGCTCGAGATGCTTGTGCGCGAGCAGCGCGACATTGCCACCATGGCTGTGCGCGATGATGAAGTGCCGGCAGTTGGGGCAACTCTTGCGTAGGTCGCGAATGTGATTGGCAAGCTCATAGCCGGCCTTGACGCGCGCCTTGTGCGTGTTGCGGCCCGACCAGTCGAACCGGCCGAAAATTACATGCTCGTTCTGAGTGGCCATCTCATCAGCGATCCGCTTGCGCAGGATGGAGCCGTCCTGCGTCCACGGCGCGCCCCTCGCGAAGGTGCCATGCACCAGTGTCACGACGATCGGCGTTTCGCGCGCAGCGGACGTGTTCGACGCGTCGTCGGCAGGCTGGCGCCTTTGCGCACTCATGTCCATGGTCCGCGCTGCCATCTCATCATGTGACATGCGCCATCCAGTAGGCCAGCGCCTTGAGGATGCGGCGGTCCTCGTAGAATGTCGAATGACGCAGTCCCTTCTTGCCGTCATTGGGCCTGAAATCGACCACCTCGACGTGATTGGACCGGGCATGAGGGAGGTCGGCGTTGGTGGTGGCGTTGACGTCCGCCCACATGTGAATGGACGGTCGTTCCCAGCCGAAGCCTCCAGGATGGCCGCGCAGGTAGCTCAGAAAATAGCGCAAGGCGGCAAGCAGCATCCAGATCGCCAGGAGTGCCGTCGAACCTATGGCGATCACGCCGATGAAGATGTCGATATATGGCTTCATGTCGACGCCGGTGATGCCGCTGTAGGCGACCGACGACCAACTGAAGAGGAAGCCGAGCGGCAACAGGATCATCGCCGACAAAAGTCCGAAAACGACGATCTTGTCCATCAGCCAGGTCGGCCCCTTGGTGGTGAGGCCCAGGACGCGCAGAACAAGGCCGGCCTCGTCGCGCGGGTAGACGAAGCTCAGGACGTGAGTGCGCTCCAGGGGCGGAAAGGAGACGGCGTCGGTCAGGCGGGCGGCCGTGCGCTTGCCGTTGAGGATGTTCCATGCCCACGCGGCATAGCGCGATACGTATCGCTGGTAGGGGCGACGGGCGAGAATTGCCACGACATTGGAGATGGCGAAGGCCCAGCCCAGCGGGTATTCGGTCCGGCCGGTCAGTGCCGGCGTCAGCGTGCCGAGCAGCACGAAGAACAAGACGGTCATGAAGAAGCCCGATGCGCCCTCGCTTTCGCGGGTGAAGGCGAGATCGAAGCGGTGGGGGCTCGTGCCTTTCAGTTCCCCGCGCAGTTGGGCGTGCAGGAAGGGCGTGCCCAGGGTCGCGATCCCGCGCGCGTGCTGATCGTCGTCGAGATGCTTGTGGGCGAGCAGCGCGACGTTGCCGCCGTGGCTATGGGCGACGATGAAATGCCGTGTTCCGGGAATGCCGTTCTTCCTGAGGTCGCGGATGTGATCGGCCAGCTCGTATCCGGCCTTGATGCGGGCCTTGTGGGAATTCCGGCCGGACCAGGTGAAGACATCGAACACGACATCGCGCCCATGCCCGGCCAAGGCCCCGGCAATCTCGGCGCGCAGGACGGAGCCGTCTTTGACCCAGGCGGCATCCTTGGCGAAGGTGCCGTGGACGAGCGTGACGACGATTGGCGCTTTTGATCGTTGGCTATGCGGCCTGGACGGGGTTTCGTCCGGCCAATTCGCGATGTTCATCGTGCGCGCGCCCCCCCGTACCCGCCTGGAAATCTAGGACAGGTGCGGTGGGCGCGAAAAGGTCATTCAAGCAGCCAATCCACCGCTTCTGCAGCGATGTGGCCCCGTTTCAACGTATCATCCGATCACCGCTCGAACTTGCGGAACTTGATGCGGTG
>CAZDNY010000106.1:0-8702 GCA_964506885.1 uncultured Hyphomicrobiaceae bacterium
GGCGATGGCCAGGCCCAGGACGCGGTCGCCAATGAACTCGAGGCGCTCGTTGTCGGGGCGATCGCGTCCGCCACCGCGGACACTGGCATGAGTCAGCGCACGCTCGAGTAGCGCACGGTTCTGGAAGGTATACCCGAGAGCCGCCTCCAGACGCTTCAGATTGTCGGATCGACGCGGCATCGCACGTCTCAGCGCACAAGCTTGAAGAAGCGCGACCAGCGGATGTCGAACGGCCATGTCCAGGGCCGTGTCCAACTCAACGCCCCCGGCTCGTCGACGGCGGCGGAGAAGAAAATGATCTCGGCGCGGCCGATGAGGTTCTCATAAGGCACGTAGCCGACACCCCACTGGGCACGGCTGTCGGTGGAGTTGTCGCGGTTGTCGCCCATCATGAAGTAATGCCCCTCGGGCACCTTGTAGGGACCGACATTGTCGAAGGGGCCGTTGGGCTCGCTGTCCAGGACCTTGTAGGTGACGCCGTTGGGCAGGGTCTCGACGTAGCGCTTGATGCGACGTGGCGGGCCACCGTCCTCGCGCGTCACGAACTCTCCATCGGCAACCCGCGGCACTTCCGTACCGTTGATGAATACGACGCCGCCGCGCACGACGATCTCGTCGCCGGGCAGTCCGATCAGGCGTTTGATGTAGTCGGTCGAGTTGTCGCGCGGGAGCTTGAAGACAATGACATCGCCGCGCTCAGGCTCATCGGCGAAGATGCGGCCGTCGAACAGGTCGATGCTGGAGGTGAAGGAATACTTGGAGTAGCCGTAGGACAGCTTGGAGACGAACAGATAGTCGCCCACCAACAGCGTTTCTTTCATCGAGCCTGAAGGAATATTGAAGGGCTGGTAGAAGAAAACGCGGACGACCATGGCGATCAAGAGCGCCTCGATGACGATCTTTATCGTGTCCCACCATCCGCTCGAACGTGCTGAAGACATGTCTGCGCCTGTTATTCCTTTGTCCTCGCCGGCAAGTCCGGGGGTGCCGTGTGTCAGGCGGCGGGCGCAACAGCTTGCTTTGGTCCGCGCGCGGGGAGCGGATCCTATCGTCCGGGCACTGAGACGGATCTGCAGGTTGGTTCGCTATAGCGGCTTCGGCGCGCATGCGCAATTGATCGGCAAAATCTGCCGCCCGAGCCGGGTTTGCAGGCAACACAGTTTATCGCGAATGCGAGCACATAGGCGGGTTGGCGGAGCAGTTTCGGCCCGCTCGGCAGCTGCCCTGCGGCTTGCCGTCTAGCGCGGATCTTCCTTGGTGGGGATGGCTGAAATGATGACGATCGCCTGGGCGAGCGGGAAATCGTCGGTCAACGTCAGATCGATGCGGGCGCTCATGCCGGGCGGCGTGAGATCGAAGAGACGTTGCTGAGCGCCGCCCGTAAGATGGAGCGTCGGACGGCCTGAGGCCAGATTGATCACGCCCATGTCGCGCCAGAATACGCCCTGGCGCAAGCCTGTGCCGAGCGCCTTCGAACAGGCCTCCTTGGCGGCAAAGCGCTTGGCGTACGACGCCGCGCGGATCAGCGGGCGGCGATCGGAGCGCCGACGCTCTATGTCGGTGAAGACGCGGTCCAGGAAACGCTCGCCGAACCGTTCCAGCGTCTTCTCTATACGCCGGATGTCGATCAAGTCGTTGCCCAGACCGATGATCATGGCTTGGAGCGCGCCTCGTCCATCAGCTTGCGCATGTGGGCGACAGCCTGATTGAGGCCGCCGAAAATGGCCTCGCCGATGAGGAAGTGGCCGATGTTCAGCTCGACGATCTCCGGCATGGCGGCCACCGCGGTAACCGTGTTGTAGGTCAACCCATGGCCCGCGTGCACCTCGAGGCCGGCGGCATCGGCGGCCGTTGCGGCATTCGCCAGCCGGCGCACCTCGGCGGCCGTGCCGGGGGAATTTTCCAAGGCCAACTCGCAATAGCGCCCGGTGTGCAACTCGACGATGTCGGCGCCGATGTCCGCAGATGCGGCGATCGTCTCGGGATCGGGCTCGATGAAAAGCGAAACGCGAATGCCCGCATCCTTGAGCGCGGCGACGATGCGCTGCAGGCGGGCGCCGCCGCCGCGCACATCGAGCCCGCCCTCGGTGGTGCGCTCCTCGCGCCGTTCGGGCACCAGGCAGCAGGCATTGGGTAGGTGACGCAGAGCGATCGCCAGCATCTCGTCCGTGGCGGCCATCTCCAGATTGAGTGGCCGCGTCAGTTCGCGTTTGAGACGCGCGATATCGTCATCGGATATATGGCGGCGGTCCTCGCGCAGATGCGCGGTGATCCCATCGGCCCCCGCCGCCACCGCCAGATGGGCAGCGCGCAAGGGATCGGGATGATATCCGCCGCGCGCATTACGGATGGTCGCGACGTGGTCGATGTTGACGCCGAGGCGCAGCACGCGCGCCCCATTTTCTTTACGCATGGGTTTCGGCCAACTCTGCATGCTCGAATACAGCACCTGCAGCGGCCGGAGACTGCAGGCGGGGTTTGCGCCGCTGTTGCACGGCCCGGGCCGCCGCCCGCATCATATAGTAGATCAGGATGCCCGCGGCGAGGCCTATCGGCAGGCTTCCCGCGAGCATCGGCTTGAAGATCGGCCAGACGAACGCAGCAGCGGCGGCAATCATTTCGGGCGACTGGCCGAGCATGGCGTCCCACAGCAGGTCGACGCGGGAATGCAGTTCGCCAACGCTGGCGGCCGCACCGTCGCCGATCATGTGGGCGCCGGCGACATAGGTCGCCGCCCAGATCACGGGCCAACTCAGGGGATTGCCGAAAAACGTCGCCAGAATCGCGGCGGGCACATTGGCGCGAAGTGCGTAGGCCAGAAGCGTGGCAAGCACCATCTGGCCCCCGATCAGCGGCGTGCATGCGGCGAAGACACCTGCCGCGCAGCCGAGCGCCAGCGCGTGCGGATTGGTGCGCAGGCGCACGATGCGATAGAGCACGTAGCGCAGCGAACGCGACCAGCTGCGCCGTGGCCAAAGCCACACGCGGATGCGCTCGGCAATGCTGGGCGGTGTGCGCCGCTTGAACAACATGTGCTCCAGTTCCCGTCCCAATCCGGCGCCGGGCCCGAGCCCGGTGCGCCAAGTCCTTCAAAGCGGCGCGAATTTCCAATTATCCAAGCGCCAACACAACGTGACAGCCGGTCGCTGGTCCGGCTCGGGCCCCGGTGGCGGGCGTGATGCCCCCGCCGCTCCACGCACCGGACACAAAAGGCCGCGGACAAACGCACAGTGCGCACATCGATACGCTTGAAATTGTACGGCATGAGGGCCGGGGCGCGGATCAAAACCGCCGGCAGCACGACGCCCGAAAGCACTGGTGGGACATTGCTGCAACGCTGCCCGCGCCACCTGATCGAACCGCGCTGCCCCGACCGCATCCGACACAGCCGGAAAACAGGCGCGAATCTTCGACAATGGAGCTTAAGGGCGCCGGCCGGCCGCTGCCAGCGGCATTTCATTCGAAGACGCGCTCGGCGGTGTTGACCACAGCCTTTTGCTGAAGGCCGGCGATGATCTGGTTCAAGTGGGCGAGATCCCAGACTTCCAGATCGATTCGCATTTCGGTGAAGTCGGCACCACGATGGGTCATCTTCACGTTGTCGATGTTGCCATCGGCTTCACCGATGACCTGGGCGATCTCAGCCAGGGAGCCGGGCTCGTTCAAAGCCGTCAGCTTGATGTGGGCGGGAAAGCGGATCGGCTGCGCGGGGTCGAGGTCCCAGGTCACGTCCAGCCAGTTCTCGTGCTCATGCTGCTGGAGGCCTGGCGAGTGGATCTGGAAGATGTGGATGCCGTCGGGCGTCGGCACGCCGACGATACGGTCGCCCGGCACCGCCCCGCCTTCCTCGAAAATCACCGGCATGTCGGAGCGCATGATGCGCGCTGAAGCGCTGGCCGGCTTGGTGGGCTGATCGCCAGCGGCAATGTTGCCGAACTTGAATTTCAGGCCCATCACCTTCGACAGGTTGAACCACCCTTCCTGGTTCTGGACGGTGTCATAGCGGTTGCGCGGCCGGCGTACGGGAGCTGCGGGTTCGGGCAACTCGACCTCGGGGGCAATCGCCTTGATGACGAGCGCGGGCGCCAGCTCATTGCGTGCCACCGCCGCGTAGAGGTCTTCCAGCGACTTTTGATTGAGGCGCGCCATAACGCGGCGCACCTTGTCATCGGAAAAGGAAACGCCGACAGCCTCGAACCGGGAGACCAGCAGGCGGCGGCCAAGTTCGGAATACTGCTGGCGCGCGGCCTCGCGGGCGATCCTGCGGATGGCTGAGCGGGCGCGGCCGGTGGCAACGAACTTCTCCCAGACCAGCGGCGGACGGTGAGTCTTCGAGGTGAGGATCTGGACCTCGTCGCCATTGCGCAGGATCGTATCGATCGGTGAACGGCGGCCGTTGACGTAGCAGCTCACCGCCGTATTGCCGATGTCGGTATGCACCGCGTAGGCGAAGTCGAGCGCGGTGGCGCCGTGAGGCAATGCGATGAGGCGGCCCTTGGGGGTGAAGCAGAAGACCTGATCGTGGAACAGTTCGAGTTTGGTGTGCTCGAGAAACTCCTCCGAATTGGAGCCTTCCAGCAGCGTGCCTACCAGCTGGCGCAGGCGGAAGTAGGGATTCTGCTCGATTTCTGGATCGTGCGCGTGGATGGCATGGGCGCCGTGCGCCTCGGCATCGGCAATCAACTTGGCGGAAATCTCGCCGTTGGGTGTCACAGCGCCGCGCGCGGCATCGGCGACGGCGGAATTCAACATCATTCCGTTCTTGTAGAGCGCGTGGGCGGCGATGCCGTACTCGGCGACCTCGTGCATCTCGCGTGTGCGAATCTGCAGCTCGACACGCTGTGCGCGCGGTCCGATCAAGGTGGTGTGCAGCGAGCGGTAGTTGTTGCGCTTGGGAACCGAGATGTAATCCTTGAAGCGGCCGGGCACCATCTGCCAGGTGCGGTGGACGACACCCAGCACGCGGTAACAGTCGTCGGTGGTGCCAACGATGATGCGGAACCCATAGATGTCGGACAGCTGCTCCAGCGAAATCTGCTTGTTCTGCATCTTGCGCCAGATCGCGTAGGGACGCTTCTCGCGCCCCATGACATCGGCGTCGATGCCCACTTCGGCCAGTTTCTCGCTGAGTGACAGGCGGATGTCCTCGACGAGGTTCTCATTCTTCTTGCGCAGTTCGGCCAGTTTGCCGGTGACGGCTTCGTGCGCCTCGGGGTGGAGCCAGCGGAAGGCGTGGTCTTCCAACTCGTCGCGCAGCGCCTGGATGCCCATAAGGCCGGCAAGCGGGGCGTAGATGTCGAGCGTTTCCTCGGAGGTGCGGCTGCGGCTCGCGGGCTTCTTGTGCTCCAGCGTGCGCATATTATGGAGGCGGTCGGCGAGCTTGACCAGGAGCACTCGGATGTCGGCGGAAATGGCGACCAGAAGCTTGCGGAAGTTTTCGGCCTGCTGCGCCTCCTTCGTGACGAGGTCGAGCTTCTTGATCTTGGTGAGGCCGTCTACAAGTGCGCCGATTTCGCCGCCGAACAGCTGGTCGATCTCGGCGCGCGTGGTGTCGGTATCCTCGATGACGTCGTGCAATAGAGCGGTCGCAATGGTCGCGTCGTCGAGCTTGAACTCGGTCAGGATCGCGGCGACCTCGAGGGGATGGGAGAAGTAGGGCGCACCATCGGCGCGCTTTTGCGTTCCGTGCGCGCGCATCGCATAGACGTAGGCGCGGTTCAAAAGCGCTTCGTCTGCTTTCGGATCGTAGCTGAGAACCCGCTCGACGAGTTCGTATTGGCGCATCATGTCCGGCCGGACTCCTCACCACCGGAAGGCACACCACCGGAAACACAAACCGCTCGGGCAGTCAGGCGATCGTGGCGACGCCGACAGCTCGGCAGTTCGCGACTCATGGCTGACAGATCACCTCACCGCCCTCGTGAGATGCGAGGGGACCGATAGACTCGCTCCCCCAGCGCTCGGGTCAGCGGCCACGCTCGCGCGGTCCGCTGCCGCCGCCGGTGGCCGACGGCTCCGACGGCGTCAGGGCTTCGAGCCCGCGCAGAAGCTGCTCCTCGGTCATGACATCGACCACCGTGTCGGTCGACTGGTCGTCACGGCCCAACACCGGCGCGCGGCGATCGCTCGGCAGCAGCGGCGCAGCCGCCGCTTCCGGCTCGTCGACCTCGACGTTCTTCTGGATCGAATGGATCAGGCTTTCGCGCATGTCCTCGGCGGGAACGGTCACCTCGGCGATCTCACGCAGCGCAATCACCGGGTTCTTGTCGTTGTCGGGGTCGACGGTGATGGCACCGCCACCGGCAATGGTGCGGGCGCGGTGTGCAGCCAGCAGAACGAGTTCAAAGCGATTGGGGACCTTGTCGACGCAGTCTTCGACTGTGACGCGTGCCATGGGCGGCGTCCTTTCGCGGGTTTAGAAAGCTCCAGGGCATGTTCGCCGGCGGCGACATGACGATCAGGGCTCAAGACACGAAAAAACCGGGGTACGTTGTCCGCTCCCCTGATCTCAAACCCAGTTGCGGTTAGGGTTTACATGAAAGCTTCGTAATTTCAAGCCGATTCCTTGAAACAGCCCAAATTCTACCCACCTAACAGAAACGTCGAACAATGTGGGCACGATGTCTGCCCACTGAGGACATATTGTCGCAGGTGTGCGCTGGCCTCCGCCTATGCGCCTTTGGTACCCTGAGCTTCCGGGGCCAACGGCACATCGACGAATGATTTTTGGCATAGATGCGAAATTCTGTTATTCGGCAGCTTCCGTTGTGAGGCGATGCCGGTCTTCGCATACTCCGCTAAGCCCTCGCGCTCGCATTGTTTTTTGTTCACACTTCGACGGGCGTTCGCTTCGCTGAGGATTGGGGCTGTTTGCAGCTGACAGCCTAGTAACAGACGACTAGTTTTATGTCAGATTTTCAGGGCACGACCAGAGAGCAACAAAAGATCATCTAAGATCATCAAGGACACGAAATGCACTTCTATTCACACGAGCGTGTTGCGCTCTTCATCGATGGCGCAAATCTTTATGCGACATCGAAGGCTCTGGGTTTCGACATCGATTACAAGCGGTTGCTTGCCTACTTCCGGCAGCGCGCCCATCTCGTGCGCGCGCTCTACTACACGGCCCTTGCCGAAGACCAGGAGTATTCCTCGATCCGTCCGCTCATCGATTGGCTCGACTACAACGGCTACACCATGGTGACCAAGCCGACGAAGGAGTTCACCGACTCTTCGGGGCGGCGCAAGGTGAAGGGCAACATGGATATCGAGCTGGCCGTCGACGCGATGCGCCTTTCGGAAAACCTCGACCACATCGTGCTGTTTTCCGGCGACGGCGATTTCCGCGGGCTGGTCGCAGCGCTGCAGCAGAACGGCAAGCGCGTGAGCGTGCTGTCGACGCTACAGACCCAGCCGCCGATGATCGCCGACGAGCTGCGCCGGCAGGCCGACCAGTTCATCGATCTGGCGGACCTGGAATCGGTCATCAGCCGCGATCCGGCGCAGCGAGCCTCGCGCGATACGCGCAATTTCGCACCGCGGGGTGGCGGCTACAGGGGCGGTGCCGAGCCGGTTCCCTACGAAGACAACGACGACCTGCCCGAGAACGTCTGATCGTCTCATCTTGTGTATCGGCCGCGCGGCAGGCTGTCGCCACGCCGCGCGGCTGTGCTAGCTCTGGCCGATGCCAGCTTCGACCCGCTCACCTCGCTCATCCAGATCCTCAGGCGCAAAGCCGACGCATCCATCGCCGACAGTAGCGGCGCGCGAGCCCGCTCGTGATTGTGCGCTGTGCCCGCGCCTGGTCCAGTTCCGGACCGACAATCAGCGGGCTGAGCCGTCCTGGTTCAATGCTCCGGTCCCTTCGTTCGGCGACGAGGGCGCGCGCCTGCTGATCGTGGGACTTGCTCCCGGTCTCCGGGGCGCCAACCGCACCGGCCGCCCGTTCACCGGTGATTATGCCGGAGACCTGCTTTACGCGACGCTCATCGCGCATGGATTCGCCTACGGGTCCTACGAATCGCGCCCCGACGACGGACTCGAGTTGCGCGACTGCATGATCACCAATGCGGTGCGCTGCGTGCCGCCGGAGAACAAACCTACACCCGCCGAGATCGCCAACTGCCGTCCGTTTCTGGCAGCCCGGCTCCTGACCCAGAGCAATCTCCAGATCATCGTCGCTCTGGGCCGGATCGCTCACGACCAGACGCTTGCGGCGCTCGGCTTGCGCAAGGCCGCCTTTCCCTTCGCGCACGGCGCCTTGCACGACCTGGGCAACGGACTGACGCTTGCCGACAGCTTCCATTGCTCACGCTACAACACCAATACCGGCCGGCTTACTCCCGAAATGTTCGACGCGGTCTTCACCGCAATCCGCGCGCGGCTCGACGCGTCCTGACACGCTTCCCGCCTCATCAGCCGCCGTACCGCCGCAGACGCGCCCTTCTCGCGCCCGCTTTGCTGCCTCCACTCGCGCCAGAGACAATTCGATCGCGAGGAGCCCCATGTCTTCAGGATTTTCCCGACGCTTCTTCCACAGGCTGTGGCGCTTCAATGCCGTCGTCATCGCCGCCGTTGCAGTGATGGGACTGGCCTATGGCGCACTTGCCGGCTTCTACATCGCGCGCGATGTTTTCGGAACGCGCAATGTGTCGAGAATCGCGCCTGTGGCTCCCGTCACGCAGGACCACGGCCGGCAGGGC
>CAZDNY010000107.1:0-8677 GCA_964506885.1 uncultured Hyphomicrobiaceae bacterium
GCGGTCCGCGGCGCTCAAAGCCCGGCCGGCATAGGGTCGCAATCGCACGTCATCGAGCAAGGCATGAAGGCCCAGGGCCGCCATTGCCAGAACTGCGATCTCTCCCAACGTATCGAAGCCGCGAAAGTCGACGAGAATGACGTTGACGACGTTGGTGCCGCCGCCGCCGGGCACGGAATTGGCAAGATGGTAGCCGGATATGGTGTCGACCGGACGCGTGAGCATCGCATACACGAGAGCGGCTATTCCGCTCCCCCCGACGAGCGCGAGCGCGCCGTCTCGAATGCGGCGCGCTCGCGTATCGACAGAGACGTCTTGACCAGGCAGGAAGCGCAGCGCCAGCAGCAGCATCACGATCGTGACGACTTCCACCGAGAGCTGGGTGAGCGCAAGATCGGGAGCCTTGAAGCGGATAAAGGTCAGCGCGACGATGAGGCCGATGACGCTCATGAAGATAATGGCGATGAAACGCCGGCGATGAAAAGCAACCGTACCGAATGCGCCAATGCCAAGCGCAACAAGTGCTGCCAATGCGGACAACTCAACAGCGGTTGGCGGGAGCGGACCTTGCAGCGAACCACCCGCCTGCGAAGTCCAGGCCCAGACACCGAGCGTCACCACGAAGACCACCAGCAGCGCGAGGTAGTCCTGAACGGAGCGCCGATCCAGGCCCGCGAGTGTTGCCACACTCGCGCGCCCAGCAAAATTGTAGAAGCGCTCGAAGGCGACGGGGCTCGACAGGTTGGGTGCATATCGATCATGCAATTCAAACAGATGCTGCCGCCGCCAATAGTGCAGTATGCCCAACCCAAAAGCGGCAATGCTCATCGCCAGTGGCAGGTTCAAGCCGTGCCAGACGGCAAGCTTGAAGTCAGGCAAGCCGCCAGGCAGGACCGAACCGGCGGCCGCTCGCAAAATCGTTCCCACGGAGAATTGCGGCAGGAAGCCCACGAGAACCACCAGGCCGACAAGTATCTCAACAGGCAGTCGCATCCAGTGCGGCGGTTCTTGGGGGGACTTGGGCAGATCGTGCGGCTCGCCATTGAAGAATACGTCATGAACGAAGCGGGCCGAGTAGGCGACGGAGAGCATGCCGGCAAGCGTCGCGAAGGCGGGCAAGACCCATTTTGCGTAGTCCTGGAATGCAGGATGCCCGACCGTCTCGGTGAAAAACATCTCCTTTGACAGGAAGCCGTTCAACAGCGGAACCCCTGCCATCGAACCGGCAGCGAGGATGCCAAGGGCGGCCGTCTTGGGCATGTACTTGAACATGCCATTGATACGGCGCATGTCGCGCGTGCCGCACTCATAGTCGATGATGCCTGCCGCCATGAACAAGGACGCCTTGAAGATGGCGTGGTTGATGATGTGGAACACCGCAGCGACCAGGCTCATCGGTGTATCCAGACCGAGCAGAAGCGTGATGAGGCCCAGGTGGCTGATCGTCGAATAGGCGAGCAGGCCTTTGAAATCGTGCTTGAGCAGCGCGACATAGGCACCGTAGGCGAATGTGATGGCGCCCGTCGTTCCGACCAGGACGAGCCACAAGTCGGTGCCCGACAATACCGGATAGAGCCGTACCAGAAGGAACACGCCGGCCTTCACCATGGTCGCCGAATGGAGATAGGCCGAGACGGGTGTCGGTGCCGCCATAGCGTTGGGCAGCCAGAAATGAAACGGGAACTGCGCTGACTTGGCGAAGGCGCCCACGAGGATCAAGACCAGCGCGGCTGGATAATAGGGATGCGCGCGCACCGCGTCGCCCTGGCGGAGCACTTCGGACAGTTCATAGCTGCCGGCCATGTGCCCGAGCAGCAGCAGACCGCCCAGCAGGGCGAGGCCTCCGCCGCCCGTGACCGCGAGCGCCATGCGTGCAGCGATGCGCGCATCGGTGGCATCGTACTTGTAGGCGATGAGCAGAAACGAGGTGAGACTCGTGATCTCCCAGAAGACGAACATCATGATGAGATTCTCGGCCAGCACGACACCGAGCATCCCGCCTGCGAACGCCAACAGAAGGCCGAAGAAGCGACCGAGACGATCGGCCTGAGGCAGGTAGTAGGCCGCGTAGAGGACGATCAGCAGTCCGATGCCCAGGATCAGCAGCACGAACAGCAGTCCGAGGCCATCGAGTCTCAACGCGAGGTCGAGTCCCCACTCGGGCAGCCAGGGACGCCGGGCAACGATGACGTCGCCGTCGATGACCTTCGACATGAGGGGGACGAGCGCGGCAAGCCCCAGCCCCATCGCCGCAGCAGCCGCGTAGGCGGCTAGCGTACGGGACCTGCGCGATGCGATCACCACCAGGGGAATGCCGAGAAACGGCGCGAGCAGGATAAGGGTGAGCAGCGATGAACTCATGCGGGTTTCGACCCACAGCCCGTGTGGCACTCGGTCATTAGCGGTATCCGTTTCGGCCTTGCGCCCTTCCCCCGCCTGCCCTCAGCCGAAGCTGGAGACCTGAGGCGGCGGACCAATGCCCATGATATTCATCAGCGTAGTGCGAAGGCTACCGAAATCAGCACGAAAATGGCACTCAGGACGTGAATTGTGACCAGTATTTTCTGTCGCTGTGTCATTGCCTTCCTCAATCATAGTAGAAGCGCTCGGAGATGATCTGGCGGCTTGGCACGCCGCTCCGCAGAAGCGCGGCTTCGATACTCTCGATCATCGGAAGGGGTCCACAGATGACATGCAGCCATTTGCGTGGATCTTGCTTCTGAAATATGCCGCCCAGCGCCGCGTCGTCGATAAGGCCGGACCGCCCCGTCCACGCCGGGGACGGCTCAGTCAAGAAATGCTCGACCCTGAGATCGAGCTGGCGCGTCATAGCGTCAAGCTCCTCGCGATAGACGATCTGGTCGCTGCAGCGGTTACCATAGAGTAGCAGCAGCGGGCGCTGATCCTGCCGGTCCCGCAAATCCCGCAGTATCGACAAAAGCGGTGCTATACCGACGCCTCCAGCATAAAGCGCGATGCCTGCGTTGCCGCGCCCTGCGATGGTCATGTTGCCGTAGGCTCCGTCGATGAACGCCGATGTGCCAGGTTCGACGTTCCCAAGACTACGCGTGAAATCACCGACCTCCTTGATCACGAACGCGAGACGGTCGCGTTCAGTCGGGGCCGAGGCGATGGAAAACGGGTTCTCGTTCAGGGAGAACGGGCTGTTTCCGACGTTGAGCCAGACAAACTGCCCTGCCTCGAAAGAAATCACGTCTCCATGCTCGGGCACCGCGACGAGTTCCCAAGTCCTGTCGGCGATCGGCCGCACCGAGCGCACGACATAGGGGTTTCGGCGCTGCCCCATGGGTTTGGCGAGATAGACCCAGACGAGGGTCAACATCGCCATTGCCAGCAACGCGATCCAGAACCACGCAAGGACAGGGTTTTGGCTGTAGCGGCCCGCCTCGAGCGTGTGCAGTGTGCCGAATACGGCGACGACGGCAGCGCCTATGCCGTGTGAAGCCCGCCATGCCTCGTAGCTGCCGCCCCGCTGCTCCCTGAATATCCCCATGATGACGATGGCTATCAACGCGAGCCACGCGACCAACCCTGTCAGGACAACAGTCGGGCCGAACGCGACGCTCTCCTGGCGGGTGGTGTCCCATGGCATCGGATAGTTCGGAGCGCCGCTGACATAGAGGAATGGATGCAGCAGCAAGGCTATTGTGAGGGTTCGGGCCATCAGCTGGTGAACACGCATGGTCGTGTCGATACCGATTTGGCTCGTCACGAACCGGAACCTCCCGGAAAGCAGAAATTCCATCATGACGCCGGCGAAGGCGCAAAGCGCCAGTCCCGAGGACAGATCATCGCGCCAGTGTCGCGGCGGAAGCCCCTGAAGCCACGCGGCCGCGACCGGAAAGACGAGTATCGCGGTATAAAGTGTTGCGAGCCCTGGAACCGCGGCGCGAGACAGAAAGAGCGAGCTTCGCGCGAGGTGCGGCGGGAACGCAAGGGGCGCATGGCTGGCTTCACCCTTCACGACGGTCGCCTCTCTTGATTGCCGCTTCGAGGCAGCCTGCGACCGAGCCAGTCACGTGCCAGCAAGTTGCGGCGAACGAACTTTTCAAGCTCGAGTATTGCAAACAGCGCAACCCCGACAGCGATGATCGCGAGCCCGTCAGCGAAACCGACGGGGCGCGTATCGAACAGCGTCTGCATGACCGGGAAATAGGTGAACGCAAGTTGGAGAACGATGATTCCGACGACACCTATGATCACCGCCGGCGTGCCCAGTACGCCCTGCCAGCTGGCGGAGGCGCCATGCAGATAGCGTACCGAGAACAGGTAGAAGATTTCCATCACCACGACGGTGTTGACGACAATCGTGCGGGCGGCTTCATGCGACAGGCCACGCTCTTCGGCCCAGGCGAACATGCCGAACGCGCCAATCGCGAACAGTACCGATACGAGACTGATCCGCCAGATGAGGAAGGGCGACAGCAGCGGCTCGTCGGGCGCGCGTGGCGGGCGGCGCATGATGTTGGGCTCTGCCGGCTCGAAGGCGAGCACAAGGCCCAGTCCGACCGCCGTCACCATATTGATCCAGAGGATCTGGACGGGGGTAATCGGAAGCGTCAACCCGAGCAGGATTGCCGCTGCGATGATGATCATCTCGCCGCCGTTTGTGGGCAGCGTCCAGGCGATGACCTTGGTGAGGTTATCGTAGACCGTCCGCCCCTCGCGAACGGCAGCTACGATCGAGGCGAAATTGTCGTCGGCGAGCACCATTTCAGAGGCTTCCTTTGCAGCCTCGGTCCCGTTGCGCCCCATGGCGACACCGACGTCTGCGCGCTTGAGCGCGGGTGCATCGTTGACGCCATCGCCGGTCATCGCCACGACCGCGCCTTCCGACTGGAGCGCCTCGACGAGCCGAAGTTTGTGCTCGGGGCTGGTTCTGGCAAAAACGCTCGTCGACCGAATGGTCGCGGTCAGCGCGTGCGCATCGAGGTCGTCGATGTCGCGACCTTCCAAGGCCTTGTCGGCCTGAACCAGACCAAGCTGCCCGGCAATGGCGGCCGCCGTCGTCGCGTGGTCTCCTGTAATCATCTTGACGGCGATGCCTGCGTCCCGGCATTCGCGCACCGCAGCGATTGCCTCGGTGCGCGGCGGATCGATGAGACCGACAAGGCCGATGAGCGTGAACCCTTCCTGGATACCGTCAAAGGAGAGCGTACGGCTGTCGGCGGGCATCGAGCGGCGGGCAAGCGCCAGAACACGCCGGCCTTCGCGTGCAAGGGCGAATACGGCCCTGGTCCAGGCCTCACGATCCAAGGATGCCTCGCCGGCGGCTGTTGCCTGCAGCCGACACATCTCCAACAGTCGCTCTGGCGCACCTTTTAAATAGGCGACGGCCTCGCCCTCATGGCTGTGATGCAGCGTTGCCATGAAGCGGTGGGCGGAATCGAAAGGGATTTCGTCGAGACGCGGCCAGTTTCCGGCCAAGTGGTTGCGATCGTGACCGAGCTTTGCCCCCAGAGCGGCAAGCGCTCCTTCCATCGGATCGCCATCTACGATCCAGCGGTCACCGCCGCGCTGACGCAGCGACGCGTTGTTACAGAGTATCGCTGCCTTTCCGATTTCCATCAGATCGGGCCTTGCGATCGGATCAATTTCACGGTCGCCCGAGCTGACGCCTCCCTTCGGCGCATAGCCCTCTCCACCGATTTCGTAAGTCCCATCGCTCAGAACGACAGATGTCACCATCATCTCGTTGCGCGTCAACGTGCCGGTCTTGTCGGAGCAGATCACGCTTACCGAGCCCAGCGTTTCGACCGCCGGAAGTCGACGGATGATGGCATTGCGTGCCGCCATGCGCTGCACCCCGATTGCGAGCGTGATCGTCATGACCGCAGGCAGGCCCTCCGGGATCGCGGCGACCGCCATGCCGACCATGGCCATGAAAGCTTCTTTCAGTGCGTACCCACGCACCAGGATCGCGAACGCGAACGTGACGGCGGCGAGCCCAAGAACAATCAATGTGAGCTGACGGGCAAACGCATTCATCTGCCGGATCAAGGGCGTCTCAAGCTGCTCGACCCTGCTCAGGAGGCCACTGATACGACCAAGCTCGGACGCTCCACCTGTCGCAACGACGACGCCGGTGCCTTGCCCCGACGTCACGAGCGTTCCTGAATACGCCATCGAGTGGCGGTCACCCAATGGTACGTCCCGGGCTGCCGCGTCCGTGTTCTTCTCGACTGGAACCGACTCGCCCGTCAGGATCGCCTCGTCGACCCTGAAATTGCGCACCTTGATCAAACGCACGTCTGCTGCGATGCGATCGCCTGTCTCCATGAGGAGGATATCGCCCGGCACGACCTCGGCTGCGTCGATGGTGAGCCTCTGCGCATTGCGCAGCACCGATGCCCTCGGGCTGATCATGTTCCTAATCGCCTCCAGGGCGGCCTCTGCCCGTCCTTCCTGGATGTAGCCAATCGCAGCGTTTATCAGCACGACACCGAGGATCACGCCTGTATCGATGGGGTGGCCCAAAGCGGCCGTCACCACAGCTGAAGCAAGCAGAACATAGATAAGGAGATTGTTGAACTGTTCGGCAAAGCGCAGCAACGGGCTCTTGCTCTGCGCAACCGGCAGAGCATTGCGGCCATGGATCTCAAGGCGGCGTGCGGCCTCAGCATCATCGAGCCCGTCGCGTGATGCGGCCAGGAGTTCCAACGTTTCAGCGGAAGAACTTGCGTGCCAAGGGGGCCGCGAGGCCCGGTCGCCGTCGCGTTCCGCCAGCGGCCCGGGTGCCAGCTGTGACATCTTGTGTTTCGCACCGCTCTCGTTCGACACCGCCTGCATGAGGCACTAAACGTCTTGTTTCACCGCCAGGATATCGACTGGGCAATCTGCGAGCAGTTGTTCGGCGACGCTGCCGATGACCGCATGCGCAAGTCCGCTTCGGCCATGTGTACCCACGGCGAGAAGATCCGGCTTGATCCTCGCGACCTCTGCGAGAATCGCCGCATGGGCTTCTCCATCGGGCAAGCTGATTTCGAAGTTCGGCGCGTCGTCCCCGAGTTCGCTCCTGATCTGCTTGATGAACTCGCGAAGTCCTGCCGAGACCCGGTCGCGCGTCTCTTTCAACAAGACGTTCTGGTCGCGTCGCCCCAGAAAAGCGACGAACGGCCTATGAACCGCGTGCAGGAGAGTGATCTCGCCTTGCGGTGCAAGGCGTGCTGCCGTCCGTATCGCGGCCTGTGCTTGCGACGAAAGATCGGTGGCGACGAGCACGCGCCTATAGGGGCCCGTCACTGGCTCCTTGACGACGAGAACCGGGCGGGCGCCGTGGCGAACGACGCGCTCGGCGGTCGTGCCACGGAACATCTCTCGCGTCTTGTGGCGATGAATCCCCAACACGACAAGGTTGGCATTCATAGTCTCCGATTCTTGGATGATGTCCTCGTAATCGATACCGACCATCACGCGCTGCGAAATCTGAACACCTTCAGCTTCCGGCACGGCCTTGAGCTGCGTAGCCAGTGCCTGCGTGGCAAAAGCCTCGTTCTCACGGGTCGTCGATTCAAGGAACATTTCCTCGATGACAGTCACGACCTCGAGTTCGGCCCCGAACTGCTTTGCGAGCAATACCGCCCGCCGCAGTGCGCGGTCCGAGCGCGCCGACAGATCGTTGGCCATCAGGATTTTCTTCATCTGTTTACTCCTGCGTCAGTGATTACGCGTCTCGGGCCGGACACCATCTGAAGGCGAAGGACAGGCGGGGGATCAGCCGCTCGATCGTCGACGAGACGTTGCGCGCCCTCGTGCGCTTGCCTTGGCCGTACCGCGTTCATCAGATCCTTGCCGGGGCCGCTCCGCTGTCGTCAGACGTTCGGCAACGAATTCTTCCAGGTGACGAACGGCAATGCGCCACTCCCGATGGAATTGAATGGCCGGCAGTTCACCATCCCGGATCCACTTGCGGACCGTGGCCTCCTTGACCTTGAGAAGTTCGGCGACCTCTTGAGTCGTCATGAGCGGTCGGCTGAGCATCGATGTTTCTCTGGGCTTGCGATTGTTTGTATCGCTTTATAGCTGTTGATATGCGTTGATGTCGATCAATGGGCGTGTGCGGACTGCTGGCGCCACGATATGTCCTGCGGGGTGCAGGGCAGCGCCGAATGTGTCCCCATGGCGTCGCATACACCTTTGCCCGCGGCAGGATTTGTGACGCTCAGGTATGCGCTCGCGTGCGCACACCGGCCGGCAAGCACCTCACTCAATTGGCGCCGGTTCATTTGATCGAGACGCAAGGGGGCGTCGGTTCATCGCCCTCGAGGGGGCGCTAGGCTACCGGCGATACCTGCAGCTCTCACTCAGAAGACGAAGTCGGCCTGCGTGATCGTTGACGCGTCGCGGTATGAGGATCGCGATCGAATTCGTCGCGCTGCCGTCGGCGCTGATGTAGACCAGCTTGTCGACCATGTTCGGGCGTTCGGCTGCACCCCGCTTTGGCGGACAGTCGCAGAGGTCGCACGCGGCACAGATCTCTATTCTTTAATGAGAACGTCTTTTTGCAGAGAACGTCGACTCTGGCCGACGGGGGCAGGCGCTGGCAGAGGCCAAGCTGGCGGAGAGGGAGGGATTCGAACCCTCGATACCCTTGCGAGTATGCCGCATTTCGAGTGCGGTGCTTTCAACCACTCAGCCACCTCTCCGGATCAGGCGT
>CAZDNY010000108.1:0-8676 GCA_964506885.1 uncultured Hyphomicrobiaceae bacterium
TGGCACCTCGATGTCGGCTCATCGCATCCTGGGGCTGGAGCAGGTCCCAAGGGTATGGCTGTTCGCCATTTAAAGCGGTACGTGAGTTGGGTTCAGAACGTCGTGAGACAGTTCGGTCCCTATCTGCCGTGGGTGTAGGAGAATTGAGAGGATCTAACTCTAGTACGAGAGGACCGAGTTGGACGCACCTCTGGTGGACCTGTTGTCGCGCCAGCGGCACAGCAGGGTAGCTATGTGCGGACGGGATAACCGCTGAAGGCATCTAAGCGGGAAACCCACCTGGAAACGAGTGTTCCCTATCAGGGCCGTGGAAGACGACCACGTTGATAGGAGGCGTGTGGAAGCGCAGCAATGTGTGAAGCTTAGCCTTACTAATAGCCCGATCGGCTTGATCGTTCTCATTACCAGTGATCATTCGTCGTCAAACACGCGAATGAGTGACCAGTGATCATGAGCAGGCCTCCGGCCCGCCATGAAGTGGTCAATCGTGAATTGAAGAATGGTGAATACATCTTGCATGGCGTGCCGTCGTGCAAATCCTGACCATTCACCATTCACCATTCACCAAACCCAGCTTCTCGAACTTCATGCGCTTCGCCGACCTGGTGGTCATGGCGGGGTTTTAGCACCCGATCCCATTCCGAACTCGGCCGTGAAACGCCCCAGCGCCGATGGTACTTCGTCTCAAGACGCGGGAGAGTAGGTCGTTGCCAGGTCTGCCGAGCCGTGTGAGCTCTGGATGCTAAGCGAAGCGCGCTGCGCGCAGCGCTCGCTGATAAGGAAGTCATAAACCTCTACACGAATTGGGCTTCCCCTCTTGGGGATCCGCAAAACGCCGCCTGGGCACCCGCCCGGCGGCGTTTTCGTTTTTGGGCCTGAGCCCTGAGAAAGAGCAGTACTTGGAGCATGCGCCGAGCTCTAGCGCCAGTCACACCTGCGAGGCTTGTTCTTTTTGCGGTCACCGCCGACGCAAACGATGCCTCGGCCGCACGCGTGTGTTCCAGACACCATGACACCGCTTTTCACCGAGCCAGCTGGCCAGATTGAGAAGCTGGCACTCACCGCGCGTTTTGGACAATGCGAAGTGTCTTGCGCAAACGCCAGGCTCGACCCGCCTGACAAGGCCGCGACAGCGATCACCGACAAAAGTGTGCGACTCATAACAAAGTCTCCCTGTTCCTGATTGCAGCCTTCTGTCGCCGGGCAATCAGCAAAGGTTCAAGCGCTCAGGGAGCGCCAGCCGCGCAAGTCTTCACGCGAGAGCGATTGAAGGCTTCAGTCGCCGGAGCCCTCCAAGATCGATGCCTATGGTTCTGCCACGTTCCCCCGTTGGCGCACGCCCTCACGTCCAGGCGCAATGCCCGCGCTTGCCTGGCAGACGCGGGCCGCGGTCGCTCGCGCAAACCACGTCAAGACGTGAGTTCAGACATCTGAAATGGTTTCGCGTGAAGATTTCGGCTGATCTGTAGTTCGGCCGAACTGTCTGGAGCCATCGATGGCTGCGTCATGCCCCGCCAAGTTGCCCGTCTGGCGCACCCTCCGTCAGGCACACCATGACATGATCGGCGCCGGCCGCGACTTTGCGCGCTTTGCTGCAGCCTGGCTCCTGGTGCTCCTCACGCTGGATGCCGCCATCAATTGGACCTACTGGCCGATCCAAAAGCAGACGGCGGGACAGCTTGTCCTCGCCGATTGGCTCTACGCCGCCGCATCATCGCTTCTATGGATTGCGATCGGCGGCATCGTCGGCGTGCGCCTGCATCGCCGGTTGATGGCGGATCGGCTCTTGCCGCCTGGCACTGCGCCCATGCAGGTCGAGCGGTCCACGCTTGTCAGGTACGTCCGGCGCAACGTGGCAATCGTCGCAATCGCGATCGTACCGGCATTTCTGTTTATCTATGTGGTCAGCTCTCTCATCGGTCTGGCGATAGCAGAAGTGCCGGCCGCCTCGCCCCTGCCCGCTCCCGATGCGGACAGCCTTTCTGCCGAACTCTCCTGGGAGGGGAGCAGTGCGGCGATGCGCATGGCGTTCGGCGTCGCAGCAATTCTACCATTGGTGTTGCTCTTCGCGCTGCCGCTCTACATCCCGACCCGCTTCTCACTGGCGCTTCCCGCCACCGCGATCGACAGCGCAAGGCAAACCTTTGCTGATGCGTGGGCGCTAAGCCGCGGCAGCTTCTGGCACCTCTATTGGGGCGGCGTCCTCAGCTATTGGCCAGCCTTCGCCGTAACCATAATCGCTGTGGCTATCGCGAATATCGAGAATGAAACGCGCGTTGAATATCTCTTGAGCGCCGCCGCCACGACAGCGGCAAGCTATCTCGCCGGCCTCATTTGGGTCGCGTTTTTCTCGCGCGCCTATCTTCATCTGATGCCGCCGGATCTCGACGCCATCCAGACGCTGTCCGACGCGCGAACATGAGCGGAGCCGTGCCAGCAATCCAGCCGGTGCCTACCGCACCAGCATCACCGAGTTGTGCGCGCGCTTCAGCACGTTGGTCGTCGTCGTGCGGGAAAAGAGCCGCCGCCAGCGGCTTTGAGAATTGATCGGCGACATCACGATCACCGAATAGTTCCGTCCTTCCTCGACGATCCGCTCGACCGGATCGCCGATCACGATGATCTCGCCCGAAGGGCGGATGCCGGCCGCCTCGATCTCGCGCCGCGCCGCCGCAATGGCCTGTTCCGCTGCCGGGCGCCCGTCTTCGTCGGCAGCCACCGACAAAAGGTAGACCGGGCACAGACAGCGCGCGGCAATCTCTGCGTCACGGCGCGCCGCGCGCACCGAAACCTCGTCATCGGTCACGCACAACAGATGCCCGTGGCTCTCCTCCAGCGCTCGTGTGACGAGCACCGTGCCGGTATGTTCGAGCGCTACCTTCTCGGCCACGAAAGGATCGATGTGGCCCAGCCCGATGGCATCGTCGTCGGTTGTCTTGGCGATGATCGTGATGTCGTAGTCGCCCTCCGCGCACTCGTCGAGAATACCCTGCGCAACCGACTTTCCGACCTTGAGCATGAGCGTGATGCTGCGGCCGTCATCGTTGGTGTAGGTCGTGATGTTGTCGCCCAGCGGATCACCTGCGACGGTCTTGTTTGTGAACCTGGTCTCCCAGTCCTCGCTCAGCCACTCCAGCGCCACCAGCTGCTCGCGTGCCTTCTTGAGGGCTTTCGTGCCGGGCAGCTCCAGGCCCCAGTTCAGGATGTTTTCACGCGCCAGCGAGCCCTGCAAGCCAGCCATCTGCAGGCCGGGATCGACAGGGCGGACGTAGAGCAGCGTCAGGTCGGCGTCGGTGCCCGAGCCGATGCGCACCGCATACTTGAGCGCTGCTGAACACGCTTCCGAGCCGTCGACGCAAACCAGGATGCTGAAGCGCTGCTGTGCATCGCCGCCGCCGGACGTTTCACCATGCTGTTGTTGTTGCGCCATCTCAAATCCCAACCAGAGGCCAGTAGAGCCACGCAGCCAAAATCAACATCACCGTCGACATGATCACCATGCGATATCCGACTTTCAGAAAGTCTGTCGTCTTTAGGTAACCGGAGGAATACACGATTGTACAGGCCGGCGTGCCGATCACGGTCAGGTAGGCAAAAGCCGAAGAGATCGCCGTGATGTAGCCGATGAGAAGCGGGCTTTCACCGGCGGCCGTGGCCATTTTCAGGGTGATCGGCCCGAGCACGGCGACCGCCGCGCCGTTTGACATCGTGTTGGTCACGGCCGTCGTCAGGGCCGAAACGGCGGTCCAGAGCGCTGGTCCGCTTTCGATCCCCAGAGGCGAGACCACTTTCAGGAACGAATTGGCCACCCACAGCGCGGCGCCGGTGTCCTTCATCTGGATGCCCAGAGAAATCGCCGCAGCATAGAGCAGCACCACGCCCCAGTTGACGCCCGAGTTGACGTCCTCCCACCGCACCAGCCCGATGACCAGGAAGGCGACCGCGCCCAAAATCGCGACGGTACCCAGTCCGAGGGTGTCGGAGAACCCGATCCAGCCCAACAGCACCAGCACGAACACCCCTATCGCCACGTAGTCCGAGGACTTCATGGGTCCTGCGGTGCGGATCTGCTGGCGCAGTTTGGCGACCGCGCGCGCCATGTTCTTCTGCTCCGGCCGGAAGGTCCACAATAGGATCAGCGTGACGAAGGGCAGCTGCATCAGGAAGATCGGGTAGCAATGGATGATCCAAGACACGTAGTCGACGAGGAACTTACGCGTCTCAGGGTTGTTGGGATCATAAAAGAAGTCCTTCCAGTAGCCGATCATGATGGCGTTGCGCGCACCGCCCGAAGGCGTGCCGATGCCGGCGATCGAGCAACCGTAGGAAATGGAAAAAAGCAGAACGGCCGCCAGTTTGCGAACCTGTCGTGGATCGTCGGACGTAAGGCTGATGAGCGTGATGGCCACCGGCAGCATCATGGCCGCCACCGTGTGCTCGCCGATCACCGACGCCAGCAGGCCCGAAACGAAGGCAATGCCCGTTGCGATGTAGGCCGTCCGAGTCCCCGTCATGCGCACGATGAAAAAGGCGATGCGCTTGTCGAGTTTCTGCTTCACCACGGCCACGGCGAGCATCAAGGAACCCAGGATGAAGAGCACCGAGTCGCTCATCAGGCTGCGCGCGACGATATCGGAATCGATCCCGAGCAGGATCACCTGGCCAAGCACGATCAGAAGTGCAACCGAAGGCAGCGGGATGGGTTCGGTGACAAACAGAATGATGGCGACGACGGACATCGCCAGAACCGCGAGCGCCTGCTTGCTCAGCCCCTCGGGCGGCGGCAGCTGCAGGATGATGAAACCCACCAGCAGAGCGATGAAGAACCACATCCGGTCCAGAAGGAACGCACCCAAGCCACGCACGGCGGGCGCGCGTTGTGCAAGTGCGAAACGCTTCGCCGCACTTTCAAGTCCCGAATTGATCAACGGGCGGACCCGGCGAGGGAGCCGGCCGCCTGCAGTATCCTGGTCCGCCAAGGTTTCCTCCCCCAGGCTGGTCTCTTCTTTGCGTGCGCTTTTTTCTTATGCTTGTGACATTTTACGGCGCGCCTGCAAAAATTGATCGTATGTATTGGCAACATGATCTTGCAACATATTGATGTGCGAACCCGGAGTGGCACGACGACGCACGCGACGTTGAGCGCTGGCGGTGCTGGCGCCCGCGACGCCATTGTGCACGCGTATAACGAGCTTGGATTCTGAGGCCGCGCGGGGTGACAGCCGTCGATACTGGCCAACGCCATGCGATCAGCTAATCTTCCCCGCATGACTGCGTCTGTGTTGGCTCAAACCAAAGACCGCTGCCTGGAACTTGCCGAGTTCCTCGAAGACGTGTGCGACCAGCCATTCAATTTCGACGGCCCCCACCCGATCGATCACTCGTTCCACAACCACACGCATCTGTGGGCGCTCGAATGGTGGGCCGAGCATCACGCCTGGATCGATCAGGGCTACCGCACCGCGTTCGTCGAAGAGATATTCGCCCGCTGGACCGCACGACTGAAAGGCTTCGCGCCGTATCGCGACGCTGGGTATCGCCTGTACGTCTATCAGGATCTGGCACCCACCGTGTCCGTCGTCGCGGACACGCCGGAGGGCTGTCCCTACGACGTCGGCCTGCAGTTCGTTCCCACGGTACGCGATGTGATGAAGACCTATGTCGGTCGTAAATGGTCGCACAATTTTGAAAGCGACGGCCGCCAGCTCGCCCCGCAACACGTCTTGCAGGCGATCGAGGCCAACGCGGGCTCGATCAGCAAACCGGCCGCGCAGGCCCTGGGGCTCCAGGTCGGGCATTTGCGCATCCTCATCGAGCGCATGGGGCTCGACAGAGAGGTCAATCAGATCCGCAAGCGCTTCCGCCGGCGCCCGGCAAAATTTCGCGATGAACGCGAGATACCGTTCAATGCCGCGATCCACGAACGCATCCTGCCGGCGGGCTATCGCTGACCCGTGCCCGTTAGGGCGATTGGGAGCACAACATCGCCCCCGGTTATCTCGTGCGCGATGCTAACTGTGTCTGCGGGAACGTCATGCTCTCGTCCAAGCTGCAAGCTAGGTTGCCCGCGAAAGCAAAGGAGCGACAAGCCTGCGACGACAATTACAGGCTTCCGATCGTCAGGGTTCTTGTTGCGGTCGGGTGAACAGGTGTTATTCTACTAGAGGTTTCACTCCTGGGGTGTCGCACGTTTGTGCGATTGGGGTTGTTACGACATTGGCGAGTGGAGCGCCGAGGTCGAGATCGTGAGCTGTGCCTGCATCCGCAGCACCGCTCGCGACAGGCGTTCCGGTCTCGCAAAGTCCGGCGCTGTATGACGTTTTTGTGTTGTGCGTTGTGAGTATGAGTAGCGCTGCATGTCGAACGCCGAACTCCGCTCGGTAAAGGCGAGCACCGTTTCGGGAACCGGGATTGCGGGTTCGAACCCGCTTGTCGCGGCGGTCTCCCGGCTGGTGCCGCATTCCGGCATTCAATTCATCGATCTTCTGATCAAGACGTCCGGGCTGTCCGCGACCATCGGCAAGTTCGTCGAGGAGGCCGACCCGGAAGACGGCCCATTGCTGATCCCCATTGATGAGCGCACCGATGGCGATGGAATCGAATGGCATCCGCTGACCGGAGAGCCGCTCGCCCCCTCACAGTCGCTATGGGTGTCGGGCTATCAGGCGCTCGAGCCCTTTCTTGATTCGTGGATCCCGTTGCCCTTTCTGCGCTTCCTGGGCCGCGACGAAGCCGGAGTGCCGCGTTTCGACACCGGGCCGTCCAATTGGGTCCGTCTCTATATGGAACGACCCGCCGCCGGACTACGCACCGCCGACGTCTTGAGGGCCGTACTCGCCATCGATACCAATGTGGACGCAGCAAGCCGTATTGATCAGGTGGCCTATGTCGCGCCCAACGTCGATGACGTCGTCTTTGCTCCGATATTCAAGCTGGTCAGCGACAGTGCGCAGCTGGGCGAATTCTTGGCCGGCCAATGGTCCGACGCCTGGCTCACCCACCTTTTCGAGTCTGCAGCAACTTCGGCATCGCCAAGTGCAGATGCCAACAGCCCGGCGCAATCCTCCCCACAACCGGCAACGTTCACGCTCGAACACGTCGCGTGCTACCTGTCGCTGCTCAAGGTTCTCGACACGTCCGCTGGAATGCCGCAACTCCAGTTTGTCGATATCCGTTCCGCACATTGGCGCTCACGCACGAGCGGGCTCGATCTCTTGCTGGATATCGATACAACCCGCACATCTGCGGCTCTCGTCTCCGCGCGCGGCGCCGACGACCCACTCCCGCCCAATGAGCGAATCTGCGAAGGCCTGAAGCTGCGCGAGTTGTCACGTCCCACGCTCAGGCACGAAGGGGCTTTCCCCACCGCTGCCGAATTCGATACGCCCGTCTTCGGCGACGAGCATGCTTCCCTGCACTCCGGCCGTCTCGACGCATTCTATTGGCCAAGTCTGGTGCGCGTCGGCGAAGAAGCTTGTCGCCTGTCGCAGGCCAACGGCGCCGCGCCCGGGCAGACGGGTCTCTCAGCGCTGATCGCCGCGCTCGACAAGACCGAGCCCCACGCCGATGTCTGGCGTTTCGCACCGCCGCAAAAGGCTGAGCAGGTCCGCGCACAAGGTCCCATGGTGTCAGGCAGGCTCCTCAACCACATCGCCGAGGATGGCTCCGTCATCGCGCGCAGTGACGACGAGACACAGCCAGCCCTGCGGCCGCGCTTCTCCCCCGCCGCGCTCCTGTCGATGTTCATTGCCGAATGCGTTTTGCATGCGATGACGCAGATCAACGATCCGCTCCGTCTCAGCACCAGCGGGCATCGCCACACCCTCGACCGCGTGCTCGTCACCTGTCCGCTGGCCGCATCGCCCGACGAGCGAGAGCGTCTGCGAGCGCGGGCATCTCAGGCCGTTGAGCTGGTCTGGACCGCTATGGGCTGGGACGATGATGACGACCTGACGCCAAAGCGCCCCGAAGTCGCCCTCAACATCGACGCCGGCTTGTCCTCGCAGTTGGTCTATCTCCATGACGAGATAGAAACGCGTTTCTCAGGCAGCGTTCGCCAGTTCGTTTCGCTTCTCGGCGATGCAGGGGGCGCGCGACCGGTGACCCGCGAGCGCGGGCTGCGCGTCGCATCGCTCGATCTGTCATCCCAGGCGACGACGCTGTCCATCGTCGACTATGCCCTCGGTGCCGACGGTATGCTGCAGCCATCGATCGAGGTGGCCGACCGCACCAGGATTGCTGGTGACAGTCTCGTCGAATTGGTGATGAACGCGCACATCCTGCCGGCGATCGCCAACGCCCTCGATCAGGCCGGCCATCCCGATGGCGCCGCAATGATGGTGCGCGCGCTCGATGCACCGGCCGCCGAACACGAAAAACTCGGTCGCCACTTTTCGGCTCGTTTTGTGCGCGATGTACTTATCCCAGCGGCATCCGCACTGATCGAGTTGCATCAGGCTGTAGCCGGCAGCGGGGTGCCGGATGTCGTTCGCCGCTTTTCGATTGGCCATCTCGTACGTCTGGGGGACGGACGCATGGCACCACTGGATGCCAAATTTGAATCGTTGGCCGCGGGCGAGGGTGCTCGCGAATTTCGCCTCGGGCGCGCGATCGTCGTGCTCGATCCGGCCGAGCTCTCTAATACCATAACGAAGCATTACGCAGCACCCGTTTCGG
>CAZDNY010000109.1:0-8595 GCA_964506885.1 uncultured Hyphomicrobiaceae bacterium
TCATGGGCTCGCGCACGTTGAAGGAGGCCTGGCCGCAAATCGGCACCTGGATCTTGGAGCACGGCCGTTAGAGCATGTTTAGCCGAAGTGTGACGCGGTTCGGCGTGAAAAACATGCTCAAAACAGAAAGATAGAGCACGTTCCAGATTCCATCAAAAGTGAACGCGCTCCAGGGAAGCTGCGAGCGTCCCCGGCGCCCGGGAGGAATGACCATGAGCACAACGAACCCCACGTCCTCTGATACAGCAATCGCCGGAACTGCGGCATCGACACACCAGGAGCTCGGATCGACGCTGCAGAACAGTGCGGACCCAAATGAGTACGAAACGGATCTCGCGACCGGTCTTACCCAAACGGAAGCGAGGCAACGTCTCGCGAAATTCGGTCCGAACACTCTCGCAGAGAAGCATGTGAGCCTCCTGGAGAAGATTGTCGGCTATTTCTGGGGGCCGATTCCATGGATGATCGAAGCGGCAGCCTTGCTCTCCGCCGTCGTCGGCGATTGGGCGGATCTCGCGATCATTGTGACGATGCTCATCGTCAATGCAGCGGTCGCCTATTGGCAGGAAACCAAGGCCGGCAACGCCATCGAACTCTTGAAGCAGCGCCTTGCGATGACGGCCCGGGTCCTTCGCGACGCCGTCTGGCAGACTGTGCCCGCCCGCGAGCTCGTGCCGGGCGATGTCGTGCTGCTGAGGATCGGCAACGTCACACCAGCCGACATCCGGCTCATCAAGGGCGACTATCTGAGCGCCGACGAGTCGGCATTGACCGGAGAATCGCTTCCGGTGGAGAAGCAACTTGGCGAGATAGCGTACTCAGGCTCGGTCATAAAGCTTGGCGAAATGACCGGCATCGTCTCCGCTACCGGCATGAAGACCTACTTCGGCAAGACGGCTGAGCTGGTCCAGTCGGCGGAAAAGCGATCGCATTTCCAGCGCGCAGTGCTGAGTATCGGCAATTTCCTGATCCTGGCGACAATTGCTCTCGTCGCCATCATTCTGATCGTATCGATCTTCCGGCATACGCCGTTCCTCAAGACGCTTGAGTTCGCCTTGATCCTTACGGTCGCATCGATTCCAGTGGCACTTCCGGCTGTCTTGTCGGTGACGATGGCCGTCGGTGCGGAAGGCCTGGCACGTATGAAGGCGATCGTGTCGCGTCTCGTTTCCATCGAGGAACTGGCCGGCGTCGACGTGCTCTGCGCCGACAAGACCGGCACCCTGACACGCAACGAACTCACCGTTGCTGCCCCGCTTCCGTTCCATGGGATCGATGCGGCACAACTCATGCTCGCAGCGGCCATCGCCAGCAACCCGAACGATCCGGATGCCATCGACAAGGCGGTGCTCGCCGCCGGTGCCAAGAACGGGGCGCAAGCCGACTACAAAGTGCAATCCTTCACTCCGTTTGATCCCGTCTCAAAGCGAACCGAGGCTGCGGCGGTTGTCGCAGGCAAGTCGGGCCTGTTCAGCAAGGGTGCGCCGCAGGTGATACTTGACCTCGTTGCGCCGTCCCGGGAAGCGCGCACTGCCGCCGAAGCCCAGGTCGAGAAACTTGCCGCCGACGGCTATCGGGCGCTCGGCGTAGCGCGCAAGGCCGACGGCGAAGCATGGCAATTCCTTGGCCTGATCCCGATCTTTGATCCGCCGCGTGCAGATGCCAGATCGACCATCTCCAAGGCGCATGGCATGGGCCTCGAGGTCAAGATGATAACTGGCGACCATGAGGCGATCGCTCGCCAGATCGCCGGCAAGCTGGGTCTCGGGGCAAACATTCAGTCGGCAGGAGCGCTATTCGATCATGTGCACGACAGCGACATCCTGGAGAGGATCAACGCCGCCGATGGCGTCGCGCGCGTTTTGCCCGAGCACAAATTCAAGATCGTAAGGGCGCTGCAGAGGGGCAATCACATTGTCGCCATGACAGGTGACGGCGTCAATGACGCGCCGGCCTTGAAGCAGGCCGATGCCGGCGTCGCTGTAAGTGGAGCGACCGATGCGGCGCGCGCAGCCGCGGACGTCGTCTTGACCGGCACGGGCTTGTCGGTCATCACGACGGCAATCGAAGAGTCGCGCAAGATCTTCGAGCGCATGACGAGCTATGCGACCTTCCGCATCGCGGAGACCATCCGGGTCCTCTTGTTCATGACGCTGTCGATCCTGGTGTTCGACTTCTATCCGGTGACGGCGATCATGATCGTACTCTTGGCGATCCTGAACGATTTCCCGATCATGATGATCGCCTACGACAATGCGCTCGCTTCGGAAAAGCCGGTACGCTGGAATATGGAGCGCGTTCTTGTCATCGCCACCTGCCTCGGCGTCGTCGGTGTAGTCGAGACGTTTGTGCTGTTCTACTATGTGGACGAAGTGCTGAAACTGCCGCGTGAGATGCTGCAGACCGTCATCTTCCTGAAGCTGCTCGTTGCAGGTCACCTGACAATCTATGTGACGCGCAACCAGCGCTGGTTCTGGCAGACTCCCCTTCCGAGCCTGAGATTGTTCTTGACCACCGAGACTACGCAAGTGATCGGCACCCTGGTCGCGGTATATGGCATCTTCGTCACGCCGATCGGCTGGACCTATGCGCTGGCCGTGTGGGCCTATGCGTTGGCCTGGCTGCCTATCGAGGGCGCGATGGCAGTTGCCATCCGCCGCCGTTTCGATTTTGAGGTTGAGCACCACAGAGCACATCTTCGCGCCGCCGAGAACACGCTTCTTTCGCGTTGAGACAGCGGAGATGTGCGCAGGGCCTGTTCACTTGGCTGGCGGATCAAACAGGCAAGTTCACTCGTAAGAGCGGGTCATTTCATCAAGCGAGTAAAAGGCGATTTCGCTGGCAGCTTCGAAGGTGCGCTGTGAAATCTTGATCGACAGCTCCATGAGTTCTTGGGCCTGCCTCGTCGCTGTGTCGAACTGCCGCTGCACGAATTCGGCCTGCAGGCGACCTGCCTCAGGAAACGTCTTGGCAACAGCGATGGCCTGAGCCGCCTCGAATGCGGCCTCGGTGTTTGCCGCTGCATTCGCCCCAATGCGCTCGGACATGGATTCCAAGCCAGCCTGGGTAATCTTTATGAAATCCCGCAGCGCTTTGGCTTGAGCTATCGATGCGACATTCATATGTCGATAGAATTTACGCGACATGGCGACGCCCTTTTGTGAGAACCCCTGGATCTCATCAGGTATGCCCGCGTTCATTGCCGCTGCCACCAGTTCCTGACTCTGGTCGAACTGCTGATCGTTCATGGTAAGCTCCATAGTTTGTTGCAGCGCGCATGCGGGCGCGACGCGTTTTGAAGTCTGTTTCATGTTTCCAGCATCGAGGTACACATGTGCCGCATTTTCCTGGACGATTGAGCAGTCCAATGTTTGATGATCCTGGTGGAGAGTTGCGAATCTTGCAGTTAAGATTTCTTGGGTTTCATTGCTGGGAATTCAAAGGTCAATAGGCCTGGCAACGTCGCGATTCACAATTTCTTTCACGATCCAATAATGGCGCGTCGGCGGCGGTATTCCTCCTCGTCGATTTCGCCCCGGGCGAACCGCCGGTCTAGGATCTCTCGCGCGATACTGCCCGACTCGGGATCCCGTCCGACTCTGACACCGTTGCGACGCATCAACCCCATTGCCAGCCAGACACCGAGGACGAGCAGAAGAATCCAGATTATCGGTCCAAACCACATCCCGCCAAATCCTCCGCTGTGGCCCCATGGCATCCATCCATCGTGCATGTTGCGTACTCACCTTCGGGAGTCTGCTTGCTGTGCGGTGTGCGGCGAGCAAGTCTTGGATCGCGCGCTCCAACACTCATTCATAGTGAATGCCTTGCACCATGTAAGTTGGGCTATTTCAGCTTGGTGGACTTGACCCATTCTCGAGCCTCGCTCGCCTTGTTGAGCGGAACGATCTTCATATGGCCCGGCATGAGGAAGCTGAATGCTCCCATTGTATTGCGGATCCAATCCACGTCGGTCACGACCGCGATGCGATCCCACCGCATCCAATGCTCAACGCCGGTCTTGAAATCAGTCCACACGGTGCTCGGGTCGATTCCTTTGAAATCATCCCCGATCTCATAGTAGAGCCGGATATTCTTGTGCCGCTCGAACGCCTTCTCAACTGCGGGAACCAGGATCCTGTCGTAATCCTCCTTCGTCACGTGGCCTTTGCAGGCAAACGCAACGACGGTATCGGGGAAATCCTTCAGCTCTTCAATCATGCCGGTCACCTCACAAGATGGACTTAGATGCAGCAGTTCGGAAAATCTCATGACAGCGCGCTGCGCTGCTCATGGATTTGCGAACATCTGCTAGTAGGCATAGAAGCCCAGAATAATTGCGCCGCTCAGAACCGTAGAGCCCACGATCGCCCAGATCAAAGCGGTCGCCGTGGCTGATCGGGCCAGCGCGGTTCGCGAAAGAAAGCGTCCAAGAACAAGAAATACCAGGACATCAAAAACACCGTGCGTGATCCAGTGATGTCCCGTTAGGGCCTTCATCACATTTAGGATGGCTGGGCTCTCTTCCTTTGCCAGCACGAGAAGCGCGCTAAGAAGAGCCGTCAAAGCATAAGAATACGCGAATCCGGCAACGGTGGCGCTGACGACTTCATCGGCGCTCGATGACGGTGCATGAGCTTCTGAATAATGGTGTGTAATTGCGGTCATCGCTGTTCTCCCAATGTTGATGTTCATGCCGCCGTCTTGGCGAGCAGTGCCACCTTTGCTCCCATTGAGATGAACGCGCCTGCGCCTTCCATGGACAGGCCCGTCACAACGATCAAAGCCGAGATCCAGATCATCAGGCGCTGGACGCCGTGTCGTGTCAGGCGACTTGAGTACGCTACGATGGGAAGCAGGGTTGCCAGCAACAGAACCATGAGGAACACGTGTTCCTTGGTCTCCATCGCAACGCTGTGTGCAACCGGCCAGGGGCCTGCCAGAATGATGGCCTTGTCGGCGGCATACTGCGTCACGTACCAATATCCGCCGACGAGATAGGTCAACCACACCAGGATGGCACTTGCCAGGCTCAGAAGACGGATGCGTCCACCATTGCCGTCGCCAACGTTGATCGCTTCGACGAGCACCCACAGCGTTGCAAGTATCCCAAGAACGCCGAGTGCAGGGTGGATCATGAGTACAAGTTCATTTGCGTAAGGCATGTCCATCTCCCTTATGGTGAGTTTGCTTCGATCGCGGAACCTGCAAGTGCACCAAAGCGTAATGCGATGGAGCGTAGAGACCAGACGAAGACTGCGGCGAACGAGAGCTTGGAGATCAGTCCGGTCCAAACAGGGACCAATTCGATGAAGCCAGGATTAATTGAGGGAAGCATAACGTAGAAATTCATCGCCCAAACGGCCATTAGTGTTGCGATCGAAAATGGCATAATGCTCAAGTTTAGCCTTGGTGACTTCATCAAACCGACCCAGGCCACATACATGATGCTGCCAAGAAGTGCTGAAAGCACCAAATGAATCGATGTGCCAAGCATTGCGGCAGAGGGTGCCGCCGCAAATGACCGGTCAAACGCGGCAGTGATGGCACGTGCTACAAGTACGGGACTCGTTCCTCCAAAAGGATGTGCAATCGATATCCAGATCATTTCCGCAGCACCGCCAGCCAGACCGGCAAAAGCGCCGAGTGCAAGGTTCAGGGCCACACTGTCTTTGATGACGTATTTCCCAGGCATATTCATTATCCGTATATTGGGGACGCTGCAGGCCTGCCAAAGTGAACGGTGAGCTTGCGCGATGCGTGGAGAGCGTGTGCCCTTTTCCTCATGCGATTTGGCGCGTCCTAAAACGTATCTGACGACATGGATTTGGAGTGATCTAGCAACGACAGTTCCGAAAGGTCTGATCCATGTCGGTTGCTGCGGAACGTAGATCACGCTGGTCCTGCCACCGTCTTTCGGTTCACCTAATCTCAAGCTCTGTGCCAATTATGTAACCGTCTGGCGTGCCTTCATGTTCTCATGGCGCACGGCTTCTGCGGAACACGTCGGTGGCTGCCTACAACCACCCGCCAGGTCCTTTTCAACCACGATCATTGATCGCGAACGCGTGCACCAATTCGCGTAATGACACGGATGATGAGTACGCCGAGCCAAGGCAGACCCCTATCGAGGGCCAGCCATTGATGCCTTGCGCTTCCGCTACCGAACCACGGTGACTTCAAAACATTGCTAAAAGCCGTAGCGCATCCAAGTGCGACAGACTGGCGACAACACGGTTCGCGCAAAGCAACCACTGCAACACGTATGGTGTGCGCTTTCTGTTGGGTGACTTGCGGAAATGTCTTGGACGATTCTCGAAATCTGGTTCGCAATGACCGCGATGTCCGGAATCCATATATGCCGTTTTGCGGAGTGACCTTCATGCCGCAATTGCTCAGGATCGGGTCAGGTTTCGGGCACACCATGCATCATCAGATTTTCTGCTCGTCCACCAAATGCGAACATTATCGGGCGAGCGAGAAGCGCTCGAAGATGAGTTCGTTGTTTCGCCGTTAGCGTGTGCAGTCGCGTGAGCGTAGCACTCAGAGATGAGTTTGTTGACGCGTCGCTGGCTTGCCCAGTCTTGCGCGGGAAGCACTCAGAGATGCGCTTGTTGACTCACCGCCGGCGTGCGCAGTCTCGAGTAAGAAGCACTCGGAGACGGCGCCCAGTCCTCGACAAAGTTAGCAGCGCCCGCCAGCAGGTTTGCCCCACCGCTCTCGAGCGTCTGCTTCAATACAATCGGATTCGTGAGAATGAAGTTCGCAGGCGATGCCATATCGAGAAATTGGCGGGCCATGAAAGATACCAGACGCTCGTGTTGAGCGGTCACGCCGCGGACCCCCGAAGTTGCGCATTGCCACCATTCCTCCTGCAGCAGGAATGACTGATGGATCAGGTTAAAAGGCCACTCATGCCAAGCATCGGCCTTGAAGCGTTTGTCTTCAATGCGCGGCTCAGTGCATGGCGGAAAAGCGGCCCGACGCAGAAGGCCTGACGCTATCTGCTGGCCGAAACGCGTAATGTTCCGAATTCTTGCATCGGCCAATTCATTCTGCTTTCCCGGCGATGCGGCCAGATGGAGGCTCCAATCGAGGTAGGCCAGCGCAATGGCAGCTGGAGACAAGCCCAATGTCGCGCGGGATTGAATAAAATGCAGGAACCGATCGATGGCCCGACCGCCGCCGGCAGAGAAGATCCTGGGCGCCGCGGTATCGCCCGTTAACCCTGTCGAGGAAGCCGCCCGTGCGCCAGGGCTGGAACCCGCTGCGGATTTCTCCGCCGGCTCCCAGTCGGTTCTGGACACTGCAAGTTGTTGTGTGCGCTTCGGCAACAGAAAGACCGAAATTTACCTGAGAAACATGAAACGACTTAATCGCGCGGCTCGGCGCAGGCATTGTCCCCGATCAAACAGACTGGTCTGGAGAGCGTTAGTCAGGTCCCTTGTTTAAGGCACGTTTCGATTTGACGGACCGCATAGACGGCCCTCGTTCGGAGACATGATAATACCAAACGTCGTGCAAATCATCAGATAGAACTCGAAATGGGCCAGGATGTCGAACCGAGTACTGGGTGCTATCGTCAAGGACCAAGATCCCTTGATCCTTGAGCCGAGCGTTTCGATACAGCAGGCATGCAACCAGATATGGCTGCGGCGTGTCGGCTCCACTCTTGTCGCCGACGAACATGGCGCTCTGTGCGGAATCTTTACCGGGCGAGACGCCGTGCGCGCAATCTCTGAAGGAAAGTCTGCGGCGTCGACAACTCTCAAAGAAGTTATGACGCCAAACCCGGTCACCATTACGCCGGACCACCGCGCAATTGATGCTTTGCGCGCGATGTGCGATGGCGGCTTTCGACACGTGCCCGTCGTCGAAGATGGAACCCTTTGGGGAGTGGTCTCACGCGGAGACTTCACAGGCATGAAGGTAGACAGCCTGGAGGAAGAAGAGCACCTGTGGGAGTGCATTCGCTAGGGGGAAGCAATAGAGCAGCACCCCGATCGCCCGACCCAGCCGGCCAGCTGAACAGGTGCCTCTTGGGTGCTCGGCTTTTCGCCAACCTTTATGTAAACTGCTGAGCGCTGCATCACATATAGTCCTTGCGCTTTTCTAGTTCGCCTCCGTGTCGCGTCACACCGCCGGACCTCGGCGCCCTCCCCATCAGAGCCCTGCATTGACGCATCAGACCAGCCTGCAGTGGCGTTCAACAATAGCTCGGAGGGAGAAAAGGGACGGACGTGCATCCACTTCCGAAGGCTTGCAACACTGAGCCGAGGCCGATTAGATCGATGCAACGGAACCGAGGCGCCGCGGCGGAGTCCAAGTACACGGACGCGCAGTCATTCTAGAGACGGGCACACGATGGGACACGAAAAAACGTTCGGTCTAGCTCTAGCGGCAGTAGGCGGCCTCGTCCTATTCGGGCTTTCCGGGTGTCTTTCGAGCAATGCGAGTGACGATCGTTTCGAAGGCTGGGTCGAGGGTAATTTCATCTTTATCAGTCCCGATGAGAGCGGGCGCATCGAGAACCTTTCGGTCCGCGAAGGTGACAACGTGACCAAGGGGGTAGGCCTTTTCACACTGGACAGTGAT
>CAZDNY010000110.1:0-8594 GCA_964506885.1 uncultured Hyphomicrobiaceae bacterium
AGCAGCTCAGGCACTTCCAACAATCCCCACAACCTGCCCTCGGCCCCGGCGCTTCGATCGGCCCTGGCCCGGTCCTACGGCCAGGTGCGGGCCTTGCCTCCCGCCATTGCCCTGGGGCAGCAGCGCCTTGCCACCGCGCGCGATAAGGTTTAGGCCAACCCGGTCAATTCAACCCTGGCGTTTGCCCGACGACACCTCAGCTCCGGTCGCCCCGTCCGGATCGGCGCCGCCGCCTGTTCGCACGAAAGACCAGCCCCCATGCCCGCCTCCGCCCTCATGAACGTCATGGTCGCCGCCGCCCGCAAGGCCGGCCGCTCCCTCACCCGCGACTTCGGCGAGGTCGAGCAGCTCCAGGTGTCGGTCAAGAGCCCGGCCAACTTCGTTTCCGCCGCCGACCTGCGCGCCGAAGAAATCCTGTTCAGGGAACTCTCCAAGGTCCGCCCCGACTACGGCTTCCTGATGGAGGAGCGCGGCCACGTCGAAGGCCGCGACAAGACCCACCGCTGGATCGTCGACCCGCTCGACGGCACCACCAACTTCCTGCATGGCATCCCGCTGTTCTGCATCTCCATCGGCCTCGAGCGCGAAGGCCAGCTTGTTGCCGGCGTCATCTACAATCCCATCTCCGACGAGCTGTTCAGCGCCGAGAAGGGCCGTGGCGCCTTCCTCAACGATCAGCGCCGCTTGCGCGTGGCCGCCCGCAAGAACGTTGCAGACGCCGTCGTCACCACCGGTATCCCGCATCGCGGCCGCCCCGGTCACGACCGCTTCCTGGGCGAGATCACCACCGTGATGAAAGAGGTCTCGGGCCTGCGCCGCACCGGTTCCGCCGCCCTCGATCTCGCCTGGACCGCCGCCGGCCGCTTCGACGCCTACTGGGAACACGGCATCCAGGCCTGGGATCTGGCCGCCGGCATCGTCATCCTGCGCGAGGCCGGTGGTATGTGTTCTGATCTCAGCGGCAGCGACGCCATGCTGGAAAAGGGTGAAGTCCTGGCCGCCAACAAGGACATCCACAAAGGCATGCTGGGTCTGCTGAACAAATCGTCCGCGTGAACCCGCCGTTTCGTCAGCCCGCGTGCTGCGACCCTGCGTGCCAGATGGCACACGCACGCGCGTGCACCCTTGACCCGGCAACCAATTGGCCAACATCCGCCCTCCTGTGGCCAAAAAGCAGCGTACCATGTTGCCGGTTTCTCATGCTGCGTTGGTAAGGTAGACTTGTTCGCATTGCAGCATGCACCACGCAGCAGAGGGCCCGTACGGCCTGCCCGCAAGCGGTCGGGCAGCCGCCGCGGTTGAAGGACGAGCATGGCACGCAAACGACAAGGCGAAACCGCCTATGGCGGACCACGCGCCATCAACCCGCCGGGACTGTTTCTCATCAGGATGTTGATCTTCCTGACGCTGGTCGGGTTCCTGGGCGCCATCCTGCACGAGCAGCTGTTCACCTCGATCATGACCAATCCGGGCCTCAACGGCCTGATTATCGCCGTGCTGGCGTTCGGCATCCTCTACTGTTTCCGCCAGGTCATCCGGCTTTATCCCGAGATCCGCTGGGTCAACGCCTTCCGCATTGCCGATCCGGGCCTCGCCATCTCTCACAAGCCGCGCCTGCTGTTGCCGATGGCAACCATGCTGCGTGACCGCACCGGCTCGATCTCGCTGTCGACCGCCTCCATGACGTCGATCATGGAATCGTTGGGCTCACGTCTCGACGAAGCGCGCGACACCGGACGCTACCTCGTCGGATTGCTCGTTTTCCTCGGTCTGCTCGGCACGTTCTGGGGCTTGCTCGACACGATCCAGTCGGTTGGCAAGGCAATCGGCACCATCGATACACGCGGCGCCGACACGGTGACCGTGTTCGACGACCTCAAGAGCGGCCTTGCCGCCCCGCTCAGGGGCATGGGCACCGCCTTCTCGTCCTCGCTCCTCGGCCTCGCTGGCTCGCTCATCCTGGGCTTCCTGGAGCTTCAGGCGAGCCACGCCCAGAACCGTTTCTACAACGAACTGGAAGAATGGCTCTCCGGCATCACCGAACTGACGCCCGGCACCTCGACCGGATCGAGCGACGTCGTCATGCGCCAGCTCTCTGCCACGCTCTACGACATGCAGCGCGTGCTCGAGGAACTCAACATCCGGCTTGGCGAGAGCGCCTCCGCCCCCGAAGCGGACGAGCGCCAGTCCAAGGAACTGCGAGAACTCGCCCAGGGCGTCGGACAGCTCATTACGCAAATGCGCTCCGAACAGCAGATCGTGCGCGAGTGGGTCGACGAACAAGCTTCACAGCAGGCCGAGGTCGCCAACGTTCTCAAGGACCTCGCCAATAATCTCGAGCGGCAGGGGAGCTGACGATGCCCCGGGGACGTTCCCGTCGCGGTGGCGATTACGGCGAGTTCTGGCCGGGATACGTCGATGTCCTCTCCACGCTGCTGCTGGTCGTCATCTTCCTCATGTCGATCTTCATGCTGGCGCAGTATTTCGCCTCCCAGGAAGCCAGCGGCAAGGACAGCGCACTCCAGCGCCTCAACCGCCAGATCGCCGAACTGACGAGCCTGCTGTCGCTTGAAAAGAGCAAGGCGAAATCCGCCACCGATGAAATCGCCGCCCTGCAGGCAACGCTTGCCGCCTTGCGCGAGGAAAACCAGCGCATCTCCGGCTTCGCCGTGTCGGGCGATGAGCAGGCCAAGGCACAGGCCGCGCAGATCAGCGCCCTCGAGAACAGCCTGGAATCGCAAAAGAAGGTGTCCGACGACGCGCTGGCCAAGGTCGATCTCCTCAACCAGCAGCTCCTTGCGCTGCGCCGCCAGATCGCGGCGCTGAACGAAGCTCTGGAAGCTTCCGAAAAGAAGGACCAGGAATCCCAGGAGCGCATCAAGGACCTGGGCTCGCGCCTCAACGCCGCGCTCGCCCGTCAGGTCCAGGAGCTGCAGCGATACCGCTCCGATTTCTTCGGCCGCCTGCGCGAGTTGCTGAAGGACCGCAAGGATATCCGTGTCGTCGGCGACCGCTTCGTCTTCGAAAGCGAGGTGCTGTTCCCCTCTGGTCAGGCAACCATGTCGCCCGAAGGCTTGCAGACCATGGACCGCATTGCCCAGGCCATCGTCGAACTGGGCCAGGCGATACCGCCCGAGATCGATTGGGCCTTGCAGGTCGACGGCCACACCGACATTCGCCCCATCAACTCCCCGCAATTCCCTTCCAACTGGGAGCTGTCGACGGCGCGTGCCGCCTCCGTCGTTAAGTATTTGATCAGCCGCGGCGTGCCCGCCAAGCGTCTCGTTGCCGCCGGCTATGGCGAATTCGCCCCCATTGAGACCGGTTCGGACGAAGAGAGCCTGCGCAAGAACCGGCGCATCGAGCTCAAGCTCACCAACCGCTGACGCCAGCTCGCCCGTTGTCCCGAGCCGTTTCAACGAGCGCTGGTTTTGCGCATCACCGCATCGCGCCAGCCGAGCCCGTCTTCTGTGCGACCGCGCGGGCGATATTCGCAGCCGATCCAGCCGGAATATCCCATCGCATCGATGTGCGCGAAAAGATCGGCAACGTCGAGTTCGCTGGGAACCGGCTCACCGCGATCGGGCGGCCCCGCGATCTGGTAGTGCCGCGTGATCGACGCATAGCGCGCGATCGCACCGGCAACCTCGCCTTCCACGCGATGGCGGTGGTAAAGATCGAACTGCAGACCGAGATTGGGCGCGCCAACCGCCGCTATGATGTCGGCGGCCTGCTGTGTTTGGGTCAGGAAGTAATCCGGCATGTCGATGGGGTTGATCGGCTCGATCAGTATATCGATGCCGGCCGGCGCGGCCCGCCGCGCGGCTTCCTCAAGATTGCGCTCGAGCACATCGCGCGATGCCCCGTGCGCAACGAGCCCTGACATAGCATGAAGTTGCCGGCAGCCGAGCACCTCGGCGTAGTCCAGCGCCTCGTCGAGCGCGCGGTCGAAGTCGCTCTCGCGCCCGGCAAGCGCCGCCAGCCCCCGCTCACCGCCGGCAAAGTCACCCGGCCGGATGTTGAACAGTACCTGCTCGAGCCCAGATTCATCGAGACGCGCGCGGATCTCCCGGGCCGGCCAGTCGTAGGGGAACAGGAATTCGACGCCGGAAAACCTGTTCCGGGCGGCAGCCGCGAAGCGATCCAGAAACTCCCATTCCGTGAACATCAAGCTGAGATTGGCCGCCAGCCGCACCATGTCCCCCTCCGGCGCAAGCGATGCTGCGCACCTGTCAGTCAATCGTACGAGCGCACGGCCCGGTTGCGTTTCACCTCGCTGCGCCGCGACTTGGCATCGAGCCGCCGCTTCTTCGAAGCCAGCGTCGGCCGGGTCTTGATGCGCGGCTTGGGCGGCACGGCAGCTTCGGCGATGAGAGCAGCGAGACGCTCGCGCGCGTCTTCGCGATTGCGCTCCTGCGTGCGAAAGCGATCCGCGCGAATGACGATCACACCCTCATCCGTCATCCGCCGGCCAGCCAGCGCGGTAAGGCGCTTGCGCACGTCCGGTGTCAGGGCCGGTGACGCACTGGCATTGAAGCGCAGTTCAACTGCGGTCGAGACCTTGTTGACATTCTGGCCGCCCGGGCCCGACGCGCGCACGAAGCGTTCTTCGAGTTCGTCGTCATCGATGATGATGCGGCTCGTGACCTTCAGCATCGCCCGCCGCCTCAGCGCTCACCGAGGTTCCAGTAATCGCCGCGGAAATACAAAAGCGGCTCGGCCTGCGATCGGGTGGCACCGTCCACCACACGGCCGATGAAGATCGTATGCGTTGTAAAGCCATGGCTCTCGACAAGTTCGCAATCCAGAACAGCCAGCGCATCCTCCAGAACCGGAGCGCCGGTCTTCAGATGCGTCCAGGCATGACCATTGAAGCGTTCGGCCCCATGGACACCTGCATTACCCGAGAAGCGCACCGCGACGTCCTGCTGCTCTGCGGCCAGAATATTCACCGAGAAGATGCGCGAGCGCGCGATCACATCGTGTGCGCCGGCCTTGCGCTGCACGCACACCAGCAGCGTCGGCGGCTGGTCGGACAAAGATGAGAACGCCGTGGCCGTCAGACCGGCGCGCATATCGCCGTCCACCGTCGCCACGATCGCGACCGCGCCCGCCTGGTGCCGCATCAACGCCCGGTAATTGCGCGCTGAAATCCCGCCGGCATCCCCGGGCTCTCGATCCATCAACGTCAAGGCCAACTCCTCGTCACAATCGTTTGGCGGCCGCTCACGCGCTTCGCACAGGTTGCAGAACCTGAAAATCTAAGTTCCACAGTCGGTATTTAAAGGGTTTTACGGCGAGCGTCCCTCGAAAATCTTCGTTATGTCCTTCCCCGCACAACCCGCCGCCAGACCGGCCCCTTGAGATCCTTGATCATCTCACGCGCCGCATTGCGGCCCGGCAGTCCGGTAACGCCACCGCCTGGATGTGCCCCCGACCCGCACAGGTAGAGGCCGGCAAGCGGCATGCGGTAGTCCGCATGCCCGAGCAGCGGACGCGCCGAATAGAGCTGGTCGAGGCTGAGTTGCCCATGAAAGATATCGCCGCCGACGAGCCCGAAGCGCCGCTCGAGGTCGAGCGGCGACAAAGCCTGCCGCCCCAGCACGCTCGCCTTGAAGTTTGGCGCGTGCGTATTGACCGTCGCGATGACAAGGTCGGCAAAAGCTTCGCGCTCAGCCGGGTCTTCCCAGGATCGTCCGTCAGGCAGTTGCGGCGCGACATGCTGCACGAACAGGCTCGCCACATGCTGACCCGGCGGCGCCAGCGACGGATCGAGCGTCGAAGGGATCAGCATCTCCACCACCGGCTGCCGCGACCAGCCCGATTGGCGCGCATCGAGATAGGCCGCCTCCAGATAGGCGAGTGTCGGCCCGATGATGATGCCCGAACCGTGATGCGGCCCCATGTCCTTGCCGCGCCGGCAGGTGAAGTCCGGCAACTCTGAAAGCGCGACATTCATCCGGAACGTGCCAGAACCGGTCTTGAAGGCCTTCAGCCGCGTATGTGCATCGCGGTCGATCGCGCCATCGCGCAGCATGCGCGAGAACAGCAGTCGCGGACCGACATTTGCCGCTACGGCGTGAGCACGGACCACCTCACCCGTCTCCAACACGACGCCCGCCGCACGCCCCTGCTCAACGAGCACCTCCGCCACCGGGGCGTCCGTACGGATGATCGCACCCGCAGCCCGCGCGCTCGCCGCCATCGCCTGTGTGATTGCCCCCATGCCGCCGATGGCATGTCCCCAAACGCCCGCCTTGCCGTTCACCTCGCCGAAACAATGATGCAGCAGCACGTAGGCGGTCCCCGGCGTCGACGGCGCCGCGTAGGCCCCCACGATCCCGTCGAACGCAAAAGCTGCCTTGACGATATCGCTCTCGAACCAGGCACTGAGAAAGTCACTGGCGCTCTTGGTGAACAGGTCGACGAGCAGACGCTGATCCTCCAGAGACAGCCGCATCACGCGCCGCCCGATCCGCCCCGCGCGCAGCATCTCGATGAGGCCGCCCCCGGCATTCGGCGGCGCTTCCAGCACCAGCGCCCGCAGCAGCGACGCCGCTCGCTCCAGGGCCGCGTCATAATCAGCCAGCCGCGCCGCATCATGCCGGCAAAATTCGGCGATTGCCGATTGCCGTAGCCCGATCCCGTAGGGCATCAGCAGTCCGCGTTTCTCATCGATCGGCCAGAAGTTGGCCGCCGGACGCTCGACGATTCGGAGCCCATGCCGCGTCGTCAGTTCCAGGTCCGCGATAACCATCGGATTGAGCAGGCTGACCGTGTAGGAGGCCACCGAGTTGCGAAATCCGGGGTGAAACTCCTCGGTGATCGCCGCCCCGCCAACCATGGAATTTTTTTCCAGAACAACGACGCAAAAGCCCGCGCGCGCCAGATAGGCCGCAGCGACCAGACCGTTGTGCCCGCCCCCGATCACGGCGACGTCGAAGTCCGCACCCGTATTACGTGTCGTCATCTGGCCTCATTCTCCGGCCTCTCTTTACAGGGGGCCCTCGATTTACTGTGGTCAAGTCAGCCGACGTGATGTCCGGCCCTTGCAACACGCACCAACTTGGGTTCCCCTCGCAAGCGCCTCGTTATTGGGGGCGGGCCTGCTTGCCAAGTGCTTCGGTGAGCCAGGCACAACACTTAGCGGGAAAAGCCCGCACACGTATTACGCCAATTACCTTTCGTTAACCGCCAGGTTGAGACGGCAACCGCGATGCAAGCCCAGTTAGGCACTCGTCAAGGATTGGCCTCTAGCGTCGAGAAATCGGCAGCACCCGCGTGCGCCACGACCTGGAGAACCCCGATGCTGACGCCGGACGCCCCGTTCACCACATTCTCCGCGACAACGACCACCCCTGTCCGCCGCGCCGATCGCGACCGCGTCATGGGCCTTATTCTGATGGCTGTCGTTCCCGCTCTGTTTTGGACGGCAATCGTCGCCGCCGCTGCACCGCTTATCGGCTTCACGGTGTCCTTTACGACGCTCGGTCTGATCGCAGGCGGCATCGCCACGTTCCTGGCAAGCGTGTGCTGCGCCGTCACCGGCCGGGCCAACTGAAATTTCTCTTCGAAGAACGCGTGCCAATGCGCTGACGATGCGCCCGCTCGGCAACTCCGCAGCGCCCGAAGGCCGTTCCACACACTCTGCCACAAACACCCGACTGCCGAATGACGGGGCTCACGCACCCCAGTCGCAAACCAGTCTGCGGCACGTCCCGCGCGTCTGGCCGACACTGCAGCGGGCCTTGACGAACCGGCATTGCCGGCACGAGTAAGAAGACAAGCACCCGCGCACCTGGCCGTTGCGGCGGAAGTTGCAGGTCAGCACGGTCTGGCAATCGCGATTTGGATTGATGGCGCCGCCCGGGCCTTCCTGAGCCATCAGCGGCGTGGCTGTGGCCCATGCCGCCAGCGCCAGCATGGCAACACCGGCAACGCCTGTGACGTTCCAACGCTTGAACATGGGTATTCCCGCTTTGACCGGGTTGAACCTGCCCAAGTGTCAGGCAGCAAGCACGTCGACGCAACCCGCGTTCTGCCTCATGGCAAACACGCACATCGCGCATGTGGTCGGCCCGCAACGCGCCTTCCGAACGCCGACATCGACGCTCAGCGCACGGCAAGCCGGCCCGGCATCGCCGTTTGTCCAGAAATGCAGCCTATTCTGCCGCTGCTTTCGATTTCGGCTGCACCAGCGCCATGTAGTCGTTAAGCAGCGTCTCGCAGATCCGGCCTGGCGTATAGCGTGCCTCGCCGATCTCCGAGACCGGCGTGACTTCAGCCGCCGTCCCCGTCAGGAAGCATTCTTCGAAATCGTTGAGTTCCTCGGGGCTGATGACCCGTTCCACGACCTCGATACCGCGATCCTTGGCAAGTCCGATCACGGTGCGCCGCGTGATTCCATCGAGGAAGCAATCGGGGACCGGCGTATGGATGACGCCATCCTTGATCAGGAAGATGTTGGCCCCCGTACACTCGGCGACCCGGCCGCGATAATCGAGCATCAGCGCATCGGCGTATCCGGCGCGCTCGGCGCGGTGCTTTTCCAGCGTGCAGATCATGTAGAGGCCGGCCGCCTTGGTTTTCGCAGG
>CAZDNY010000111.1:0-8563 GCA_964506885.1 uncultured Hyphomicrobiaceae bacterium
ACGACTTCCGCCTCTTGTGAACGGCGCGTCGGCACGCTGCAATGACGCGCGGGCGCAACGACAAGACCAAGCGCTGCCCCTGGCCGGGCATCGACGATCCCCAGTACGCCCGCTACCATGACGAGGAATGGGGCGTACCGCTCGGTGACGATGCAGCCCTGTTCGAAAAGCTGGTTCTGGAGGGCTTCCAGGCAGGTCTGTCCTGGCTCACGATCCTGCGCAAGCGTGACAACTTCCGCCGAGCCTTTCATGGCTTCGACGCCGAGCGCATCGCCCGCTACACCGTCAAGGATCAGGCACGCCTGATGGCCGACCCCGGCATCGTGCGCAACCGGCTCAAGATCGAAGCCACCATCGACAACGCCCGCGCGTTCCTGGACCTGCAGGAACGCGACAGCCTGGCCGCCCTGATGTGGCGCATCGCAAGCGACAATCCCGCCCGCTCCAAGTCTGCACCACGCACGTTCGCCGATGTGCCGGCTGAAACAGACACCTCACGTCGGCTCTCCAAAGAACTCAAGGCGCGAGGCTTCCGTTTCGTCGGCCCGACCACCATCTACGCGTTGATGCAATCGGCCGGCATGGTCAACGATCATCTCGCAAGCTGCCACCGCCGCGCCCCCTGCGCCCTCCTCCAGAGGAACTTTGCACCGCCAGGTTGACGGGGGCGAGCACGGCACATACGCCTTCACCATCACTTTGATGCAGCCAGGCCCGGCAAGAGCCCGGCATCCGCCATGCCTGAAACGACGGCCAACATGACAGACAAGCAACGAGCAACAGCACCGGCCCAACCGTCCAGTCCGGCTCCGCGCGCCTGGCAACGCATGCTGTCCGGCCGCCGCCTCGACCTGCTCGATCCCGATCCCGCCGATGTCGCTATCGAGGACATCGCTCACGGCCTCGCCCGAGTCGCCCGCTGGAACGGCCAGACGATCGGCGAGCATGCCTTTTCGGTCGCCCAGCACGTGCTCGTCGTCGAGGAGATCACCTCTGACCGCAACCCCGACTGGGAACCCGCCTGGCGCCGCGCCGCACTACTCCATGATGCGCCCGAATACGTCGTCGGCGACCTGATCAGCCCGTTCAAGACCGCCATCGGCTTCGACTACAAGGCTTTCGAGAACCGTCTGCTGGAGGCGATTCACCGCGCATTTGCCTTGCCCCCTCGATTGCCCGATCCCATCACGGCCGAGATCAAGACGGCCGACCGCATCGCCGCCTATTACGAAGCAACCGTGCTCGCCGGTTTCGATACTGATGAAGCACTCTTGTATTTCGGTACGCCCGAAGGCATCTCGCACGAACTCGCCGGGCGCCTGCAACGTTTGACACCGCAGCCCGCAGCCGCCGCACAAGTCGCACTTCTGAAGCGCTTTTCCGCCTTGAGCTAAGGCCACCCGCGAGCCCGTCAGGCTTCGCACTGAAACCGCGTTTCGCGACGACGCCAGGCCCGCCATGGGCTATCGTCGCAATTGCCCGGCCGGCCGATTGCCGCCATAAGCCTGCCGCCCGCCGATGGGCGAGAACGCTGCAGCCGCGCATGATGACGATACCGCCGAACACGATAGCCGTTTGCTCGATGCAGCGGATCGACGAGACGATCGCGGCAACAGGCGCGACCCACCTGATCAGCGTCGTCAATCCACACCTGATGCCGCCGACACCGGCCGCAATAGATCCTTCGTTGCATCTGCGCCTTCCGATCAGCGATGCCCGCCCAGCGCGCAGCGCCGAGCCGCATCCAGCACGGCCGATGATCGAACAGCTGATTGCCTTTGTCCGTGCTTGGGAGCAGCGGTCCCCGATGCTGATCCACTGCTTCTCCGGCCTTAATCGCTCGCCGGCCGCCGCTTACGTCGCGCTTGCTGCACTCAATCCACAAGTGCCCGAAACGCTGATTGCCTACCGCCTGCGCGCAGCCTCCGAGACCGCAGCTCCCAACCGCACTGTGGTCGGCGTGGCCGATCTGGTACTGCGCCGTAACGGCCATCTCTCGTCGGCCGTTGAGCTGATCGGCCCCGGGCAGCCAGCGGCCGAAGGGCGCCCATTTATTTTATCGACGTCATTTTCGAACGACGCCAGGGTGTGAGAAAAAACTGAGCCCAAACAGAGGCTTTGGTAGTCTTGTGACTGACAAGCACGCTTTGCGAACACGGACTTTATCTGTATTGGAGCAATTCAGTTGTTCCGAAAAACGCCACGATCGAGACTTAGTCCGTTGTCCAGGGGAGGCGTGATTCGAAGCTTTGGGGGATATGATTGAAACACGCTCTAGAAGTGACAAAGGCTCCTGCTGTGCGCCGTGAGCCCCTATCCCGGAAAGATGCGCCGTCCGTCGAGATCGGTCTCAATGCGGCAATCGTTTCCGTGCACAATGACGAGCCGGTGGTCTTGGTCGTTCGCGAGACCGCCGACAGCACCGGTGCGGCCGACAGCCTCCCGTATGGCCCGTTTTCTCCACGCGAGCATCGCACCCTGGAAAGTGGGTTGCGTGCGTGGGTTCACGAGCAGACGGGCTTGGACTTCGGCTACGTCGAACAGCTCTACACCTTCGGCGATCGTGGCCGCCATACCCACGCCGAGGACCGCGATCCGCATGTGGTCTCGATCGGCTACCTCGCGCTCACCCACATCGAGGACACCGAAGATCTCCAGCGTGGCACGTGGCGCAGTTGGTACCAGTATTTCCCATGGGAAGACTGGCGCCGCGGTCGCCCCGAAATCCTCGATTCAGAGGTGCTCCCCAAGCTTAAGGCCTGGAGCGAGATGCCGCCCATGCGCACCAGTCCCAGTCGACCGGTCGAACGCAGCGACCGTCTGCGTATGTGCTTTGGTACCGACGGCGGCGCCTGGGACGAGGAGAAGGTGCTCGATCGCTACGAGCTGCTTTACGAAGCCGGCCTCGTCGATGAAGCACGCCGTGACCGGCCCGAGGAAGCCGTCGCCAACACCGACGGCGCCCAGCTCGGCACGCCCATGATCTATGATCATCGGCGCATCCTCGCCACAGCCATCAGCCGTGTGCGCGCCAAGATCAAGTATCGCCCCGTTATTTTCGAACTCATGCCGGCGGAGTTCACGCTGTACGAACTGCAGAAGACGGTCGAGGCGATCCTCGGTCCGCATCTGCACAAGCAGAACTTCCGCCGCCTGGTCGAGAGTGCCGGATTGGTGGAGCCCACCGGGCAGGTCAAGACCCGAACCGGCGGACGGCCGGCCAAGCTGTTCCGGTTCCGGCGCGAGGTGCTTCTGGAGCGGCCTGCTCCGGGCGTTCGCGTCAAACCAGGGCGCAGTTGAACGCAACGGGCTTGGGGTCCCTACCGATCACGACAACAGGAGCTGGCGGACCGCGTGTCCGCCACCCTGATGGTCCGTGTCCAGACCCGGAATTGTGCAGGTCCACAAGGCCCGCTCCTGGCAATCTTCAACAAGATCGCACACAAACACCGCCGTAACAGGCTAAGCGGTGCTGTCCCTGGCTCGTTCATCTCCCTCTCGACCGGCGAGATAATTGACGATGACAGTCAGATCGGCCCGAAACGAATAAAGACAAGCTAGTTCAATAAGTTGGATGGCCCCGCGAGGACCCGGCTGGCGCTAGGCCGCCGTTCGAAGACGACAATTTTCTGACACTGGGGACTGGAATTCGGCGTTCAGGTCCCCTAAATTAGTTGAGAACCAATGCTCTAATCGAGCATATCAAGAAACCAGCCGGCATGGCCGGCAGTTCTCAGGCACTACTAATGCTCGAATTGAGCATTATTGGACCCTCGGAACATTCCTCGCGTGGAAAGGACCGGAATGACCCTAACTCCGAACACCTCGCCCGCCACCAAAGCGGCGAACCTGCCGCCCCAGGCACCGGCCGGTTCGCAGGATGCGCTGCCGGTTTGGACCCCCGAACTCGCAGCCGAGATGGCCCCGCTCTACGAGCGCGTCAAGACCGTGGTCACACCGATGGAGTGGCCGCACTACGCGCCGCTGATCAAGGCGATCAACGAGCTCAAGAAGGAGCGCAACGCCGTCATCCTGGCCCACAACTACATGACGCCGGAGATCTTCCACTGCGTCGGCGATTTCCGCGGCGATAGTCTGGCACTCGCCAAGGAAGCCGCACGCACGACGGCCGACGTCATCGTCCAGGCCGGCGTGCACTTCATGGCCGAGACCTCCAAGCTTCTGTCGCCCGACAAGACCGTGCTCATTCCCGACATGGAAGCCGGCTGCTCGCTGGCTGATTCCATCACGCCCGAGGACGTGCGCATGCTGCGCGAGGCCTATCCGGGCGTGCCGATCGTCACGTATGTCAATACGTCGGCCGCCGTGAAGGCGGAGTGCGACATCACCTGCACCTCCGCCAACGCGGTCAAGGTCGTGGAAAGCCTCGGCAGCCCGCGCGTCCTGCTCATCCCGGACGAGTATCTGGCCAAGTACGTGCAGACCAAGACCGACGTCGAGATCATCGCCTGGAAGGGCCACTGCGAGGTCCACGAGCGCTTCACCGCCGAGGAACTCGAGGCCTTCCGCGCCGCAGATCCCGCGACCCGGATCATCGCGCATCCCGAGTGCCCGCCCGATGTCATCAACGCCGCCGACTTCACCGGCTCGACATCCGGGATGATCAACTGGGTGAAGGAGAACCGCCCCAAGAAGGTGGTCCTCGTCACCGAGTGCTCGATGTCGTCGAACGTGGCCGCCGAAGTGCCCGATGTGGAATTCGTGCGCCCGTGCAACCTGTGCCCGCACATGAAGCGCATCAGCCTCGAAAAGATCTACGAGAGCCTGCGCGACATGAAGCACGAGGTTACCGTCGACCCCGACGTGGCAGCACGCGCCCGCCGCGCCGTGGAGCGGATGGTAAACCTGACCAACTGACACCGAGGGCCTCTGCACCAACCTTGCGGAGGCCCTGGTTCGCCCTCAACGCCCGGCGCGGCAAAGTGTGCGAGGACCCCGATGGCGATTGGAACCAGCAACGGCAGGCTTCCTGCGTTTCGTCCCGCTGAGGCATCCGCGAAATCCGGCGATATCGTCATCATCGGCGCCGGTCTAGCAGGCCTGTTCACCGCACTGCGTCTGGCCCCGCTGCCAGTCACCGTGGTTGCGGCCGCGCCCTTGGGCGAAGGCGCCTCCAGCGTCTGGGCCCAGGGCGGTGTCGCCGCCGCCGTCGGCGAGGGCGACACGCCCGACAACCACGCCGCCGACACCATTCGCGCCGGCGCCGGCATCGTTGATCAAGAAATCGCGCATCTCGTCGCCAGCGAGGCCTCCGCCCGCATTGCCGACCTGCTGCGTTATGGCGTGCCCTTCGACCGCGACCTTAAGGGACACTTCGTCCTCTCACGCGAGGCGGCCCACTCGCGCCACCGCGTCGTCCGCGTTGCCGGCGACCGTGCCGGCTTCGCCATCATGCAGGCACTCATCGCCCAGGTGCGCAAGACGCCGTCGATCCGCGTTCTGGAAGGCTACGAGGCCGAAGACCTCATCACCGACGCTGGCACCGTCACCGGCGTCCGCCTGATCCGCGGTGCCGCCCGCGGTAACGGCACCTACGACCTGCTGCCCGCGCGCGCCGTCGTCATCGCCACCGGCGGCATCGGCGCGCTCTATCGCGTCACCACCAACCCGTCCTACGCCCGTGGCGAGGCACTCGCCTTTGCCGCCCGCGCCGGTGCGGTCGTCGCCGATGCGGAGTTCGTCCAGTTCCATCCCACCGCGCTCGATGTCGGCATCGATCCAGCCCCGCTAGCCTCCGAAGCCTTGCGCGGCGAGGGCGCGACGCTCGTCAATAGCGACGGACACCGCTTCATGCTGGACATCGATCCGCGCGCCGAACTCGCGTCACGCGACATTGTCGCGCGTGCCGTCTTTGCCGAGATCGAAAATGGACGCCGCGTCTACCTCGATTGCCGCGAGGCCATCGGCGCACGCTTTCCGCAGGCCTTTCCGACCGTGCATGCCCACTGCAAAGCTGCCGGCATCGATCCTGTCACCGAGCCCATTCCCGTCGCCCCCGCCCAGCACTATCACATGGGAGGGATAGCCACCGATGAACGCGCCCGCACATCCGTTGCAGGCTTGTGGGCCGTCGGCGAGGTCACCTCGACCGGGTTGCACGGCGCCAACCGCCTTGCCTCCAATTCCCTGCTCGAAGCCGTGGTCTTCGCCGCACGCGCCGCCGATGACATCGCCGCGATTGTCGGCGACGGCGAGGGCGTCACGCAGGCCAATCTGTTCCCCGTTGCCGGAGCCGCACCCGCAGACCACGCAGCACGCGACGAAGCGATCGCCCTCATTCGCGATACCATGAGCGCCGACGTCGGCGTCGTCCGCACCCGCCGGGGGCTGACCCGCGCACTTTTGAGACTGCGCGAGATCGCCGACACCGCCGCCGCCGGCGATACACAGCTTGCCAACATGGCGCTGGCCGCCCGTCTTGTCACCGCCAGCGCGTTGCTGCGCACCGAGAGCCGGGGCGGCCACTATCGCCGCGATTATCCAGAGCCCGACCCCGCCCAGGCGCACCGCAGCTTCATCACGGTTGCCGACCTTGAAGAACTCGAGAACCGCATCGCTGCAGCGACCGTGGCGCAGACGTCAGAGGCATGGCTTTCGGCCGACGCGGAGGTCGCCTGCGCACCATGAGTCGCTTGAAATTGACTGCCCCGCTGCCGCGCACCCTTGTGGCCAAGGCGGTTGCCGATGCCTTGGCCGAGGATCTCGGCCTTGTCGGCGACGTCACCACCAATGCGACGATCCCGGCCGACGCCACGGCCACGGCGCTCCTCAAGACACGCGCTGCCGGCACCATCTCGGGGCTGCCCCTCGCCGAGGCTGCCTTCCGCGCCCTGGACCCGGTCATAAAATTTGAAATCGCGCACCCCGACGCCAGCACAGTCGCACCCGGCGCAACGATTGCGAAAATCACCGGCAACGCGCGCGCGATTCTGTCGGCCGAACGCGTCGCCTTGAACTTCATGGGGCGCATGTCCGGCATTGCCACGCTCACTGCGCGCTACGTTGAAACCGTCGCTGGCACCAAGGCCGCCATCGTCGACACCCGCAAGACAACGCCGCTCCTGCGCGCATTCGAGAAATACGCGGTGCGCTGCGGCGGCGGTCACAATCACCGCATCGGCCTGTTCGACGCGGTTCTCATCAAGGACAACCATATCGTCGCCGCCGGCGGTATCGATAATGCCATCACCGCCGCGCGCGTTCATGCCGGCCACATGGTCAAGATCGAGGTCGAGGTCGACACAATCACCCAACTGGAGGCTGTCCTTGCCCACAAGGTCGACGCCGTCCTGCTCGACAACATGGCGCCCGAGACCCTGAAACAGGCGGTTGCGATGGTCGCCGGCCGCGCGCTCACCGAAGCCTCCGGGGGCGTCAACCTCGACACCGTGCGCGCCATCGCCGAGACCGGTGTTGACCTCATCTCGGTGGGAGCACTCACCCATTCCGCACCGGTTCTCGACCTCGGCCTCGATTTTCTCGCATGATTTTGCGCCTCTGAACGCCAGGTAAGACCGCCTCCAGACGCCTCGGAGCCCGCAAATCCGGTCATGCGACAACGCTGCGACACGTACCCCTCGCCGCATCGGCCCTATTCCGCCATAGTTTCCAGCCAAGTGCCTCCGACTGGACCCGGTGGCTGAATAGCGCTTGCGCTCCGGCAGCCGATTGCCCACATCCATTGTGTTTCGTGCCGAGGCGGCCGGCACCGTCTTTGTGAGGAGAAGCCCCCGTGAACGCCATCTCCGTCATCGTCTTCGTGACCCTGACCATGTTCGCCTGCGGCTTCCTGGCCGCCTTTCTGGCCCACAACAAGAACCGCGACGTCTCCTACTGGGCGGCCTGGGGCTTCCTGTTCCCTCCGTCCGTCGTGCTCTTGTTCGTTCTGGGAACCAACCAGGGTCCGCGCCCGCGCCGTCCGTCTCTCGACGAAGAAGACCGCATGCATCTGTGAGGACGTCCGGAGGCGGCGACAAATCCGTCCCGCCAGGTCGACGGGGTTCTCAGGCGCCAGACCGTCGGACGCCTCTTGTGCGAACCGAATTGTCACGACGCGCTGCTCTGTGCCCGCCTCACCCCACATCGCTCCATCGGCTGTGCCGTCGTCGACCAGCCGTCCTTCGTCACCACCACAACGTAGCGGCGACAGTCCGCAGGCGCCCCGGCAACGAAATGGACCTTGAAGAGCGCGAGCTTCGGCAGCCGCTGCTTCGGCCAAACGAGTGTATCGCTGTCGCCCGTTTCGGCGATCGCCTTGTCGATTGCCAGCCGTGCATTCTTGAAGTCCGCATCCGACATGCGTGTCAGAAGCACGCGCGACAATTCTGGATGCAGTCCCGCAGCCAGCGCCCGCTTCTGGAACGGATCGGTGGGATCCGCTTTCGGCGGCGGCAGCGGCGCCACCTCGGCTTGCTCTGCCGCACCGGCCTTGGACGCTGCCCCAGTATTCTCGCCGGACATGTCCGCCGCCGCAGCGTCCGCCGGCGGGATGGCGCCATCGCCTGACGCCTCCGTCGAGGACGCCGCTGCGGAACCGGCCATC